>DASQUY010000001.1:0-2872 GCA_035641055.1 Acidimicrobiales bacterium
GTCGGGCAGATCTACCCACGCTCTTTGGACCTCGACGTCGTCTCCGCACTCGCTCAGGCGACCGCGGGACCGTCAAGCCTCGCCCTCACGATCCGGCTCATGGCCGGCCACGAGCTGGTGACCGAGGGGTTCGCGCCGGGACAGGTGGGCAGCTCGGCCATGCCCCACAAGATGAACACCCGGTCGTGCGAGCGGGTGAACGGCCTGGCGGTCGTCGTGCGGGGGTACCTGGCGATGGTCGCCGAGCTGGCGGGCGGCCAGTGGAACGAGGGCGACGTGTCGGACTCGGTGGTGCGGCGGGTGGCGCTGCCGGGCGCCTTCCTGGCCACCGACGGGCTGTTCGAGACGTTCCTGTCGGTGCTCGACACCTTCGCCGCCTACCCGGCCCTGATCGAGCGCGAGCTCGAGCGCTACCTGCCGTTCCTGGCCACGACGAAGGTGTTGATGGCGGCGGTTCGGGCCGGGGTGGGCCGTGAGCAGGCCCACGAGGCGATCGGCGAGCACGCGGTCGCCGTGGCCGGGGCGCTGCGGGAGGGCGCCGCCACCAACGACCTCGCCGTCCGCCTGGCGGCCGACGACAGGCTGCGGCTCGACCGAGGGACGATCGACGGCATCCTGGCCGACCGGGCCAGCTTCGCCGGGGCGGCCGATCGGCAGGTCGAGGCGTTCTGCCGCCAGGTCGAGGACGTGGTCACCCAACACCCGGAGGCTGCCGGCTACCGTCCGGAACCGATCCTGTAGCCCGCCCCGACAACCGGAACTCTGGTGTGTGAGAGGTGTGACCCATGACCGACCTCGGCCTGCCCCACGTGCACTCCGGCAAGGTGCGCGACATCTACGCCGTCGGCGACGACCGGCTGTTGATGGTGACCAGTGACCGCATCTCGGCGTTCGACGTCGTGATGGCCGAGCCGATCCCGCACAAGGGGCGGGTCCTCACGGCCATGTCGGCGTTCTGGTTCGACGAGCTGGCCGACGTCGTGCCCGGCCACCTGATCTCCACCGACGTGGCCGACCTGCCCCCCTCGGCCCGGTCGGCGGCGGCCGAGGCCGACCTGGCGGGCCGGGTCATGCTCACCACCCGGGTCGAGATGCTGCCGGTGGAGTGCATCGTGCGGGGCTACATCTCGGGCTCCGCCTGGAAGGAGTACCGGGCGACGGGCACCATGCACGGTGCCCGACTGCCCGAGGGGCTCCGGGAGTCCGACCGGCTGCCGGGAGCCGTGTTCACGCCGTCGACCAAGGCCGACGAGGGGCACGACGAGAACATCTCGTTCCACGCCGCCGCCGGCCTGATCGGCGAGGCGCTGGCCGCCAAGGTGCGCGACGTGTCGCTGGAGCTGTACCGGCGAGGGGCCGATTGGGCCCGCGAACGCGGGATCATCATCGCCGACACCAAGTTCGAGCTCGGCCTGGTGGAGGGCGAGCTGGTGCTGTGCGACGAGGTGCTGACGCCCGACTCGTCCCGCTTCTGGCCGGCGGATGCCTGGACGCCGGGCGCCACACCCCCGTCGTTCGACAAGCAGCCCGTGCGCGACTACCTCGACGGCCTCGACTGGGACAAGGTCCCGCCGCCCCCGCCGCTGCCCCGTGAGGTCGTCGACGCCACCAGCGCCCGCTACGTCGAGGCGTACGAGCGCATCTGCGGCCGGTCGTTCGCCGACTGGCCGGGTGCTATACTTGTATAGCAGGCAGGAGGTTACGATGCTCGCACTGAGGTTGCCGGCAGACATCGAGCAGCGGCTGGAGGAGCTCGCCCGTAGGACCGGCCGCTCCAAGTCGTTCTACGCGCGAGAGGCGATTCTGGAGCACCTGGAGGATCTGGAGGACACCTACCTCGCCCAGGATGCTCTGGACGAGCATTACCGCTCGGGGGGCGACACGTTGTCGATGGAGGAAGTCCTCGAACGGTACGGCTGAGTTCCGGCACAGGGGATGTACCGGGTCGAGTGGTCCAAGCGGGCAGTCAAGCAGCTCGACAAGCTGGACCGACAGACAGCTCGGGCGATCGTCCGCTTCATGCAGGAGCGAGTTCACGGCGCCGAAAACCCGCTCCGTAGCGGAAAGCCCCTCAGGGGAGAAGGGCTCTGGCGGTACCGGGTTGGTGACTACCGGATCTTGTGCCGCATCGACGACCGAGTGCTCACGGTGCTGGTGGTCGAGCTCGGGCATCGTCGGGAGGTGTACCGATAGCCCCTCACTCCCACCTCCGCCAGGCGGGCTTCGACCTTCGTTTCGACTGGGGAGCGAACGGTCTGCGCCACCTGGCGCCCGCGGCGCGGGCGGTGGTTGTCGTCGACGTGCTGCGGTTCACCACGGCGGTGTCGGTGGCCGTCCAGCGGGGCGCCCGGGTGCTGCCCCATCCCGGCGACGACGACGAGGCCGCGACCTACGCGGCGCAGCACAACGCCCTGCTGGCTAGTCGCGGGCGCGGTGAGGGGTGGTCGCTGTCGCCGACCGACCTCGGTCGCATTCCCGCGGGAGTGCGGCTGGTCCTGCCGTCGCCCAACGGATCGGCCCTCGCCTTTGCCGCCCGGCGGCACGCCCGCGGCGCTGTGTTCGCTGGCTGCCTCCGCAACGCCTCGGCCGTGGCCTCGGCGGCGTGGTCGAACGGCGCGTCCATCGTGGTCATCGCCGCCGGCGAGCGCTCGCATGATGAGGGGGCACCGTTGCGATCGGGGCTTGAGGCCGAGCCGCTAGGCGAGGCCGTAGCCCGAGCGGCCCGGCGCCGAAGGCGCCAAGAGCGGGAAGCAACGCAGACGTGCGCCGAGACGGGCCGAACCGGTCCGCTAGCGTTCTCATCGCGGTCTCCGGCCCCCCGGGGTCAGGCACCACCACTGTGGCCCAGCGCGTCGTCGCCCGGCTCGGCCTC
>DASQUY010000002.1:0-4513 GCA_035641055.1 Acidimicrobiales bacterium
TCGAACGCCACCTGGGTGTGCCCGACGGTGACGAGCAGCCCGGCCGGCGCGTAGCGAGGGGACCGCATGGCGCCGACCCCCAGGAGTCGTACGCGGAGCTCGCCCACGAGACCCTCGTCGGGCCGTCAGGACAGGCGGTCGGGCGGGTTGTCGACCGTCACCACCACCTGCTGGTGCCCGGCGGCGAACTCGTAGCGGACTCCCCGGGGATCCTCGCCCACCGCGACATCGAGGACGGCGCAGGCCTCTTCCCACAGGCGCATCCTGGCGTCGACCTCGTGCAGCGCTCCGGGTGCCCCGCCGGCGAAGGCGAGTGGGAACGGCGTCCCGGCCGGCACGGTCATGCCCGCGAAGGTGGTGGGCTCGAGCGTGACGAGATCGATGAGGGTCCCATCGGCCTCCCGCTCGCGGTGGATGATCTGGCAGGACACCCGTAGGTGGGTGGACTGACCTTCCTGGAAGGGCTCCATCGCACTCGACCCCTTGACGTCTGTGACGCCGCGTCTCGTTCGTCCCGTGCGCGTATCTACCCCCACGGGATGAACCGAACCGGGAAACGCGGTGGCGTACGGCGGTCGCCACCTATCTGCGGGCCCTCTCCGGGCCGCGGGCGAACACTTTTCCGCCGCACCGCCGTCACAACAGGCATCCCGAAGCCTTGACCCGGAGGCACCATGGCCAAGCTCACCTCCACGGCGATCACGTCCCTCGACGGCTACATCGAGGACGAGGGCGGCGGATTCGGTTGGGCGGTACCCGACCCCGAGGTCCACGCGTTCGTCAACGACCTCGAGCGGCCGATCGGCACGTACCTCTACGGCCGGCTCATGTACGAGATGATGGCCGTCTGGCAGACGGTCGGCCTCGAGGCCCCCGGCACGCCGGCCGCCGAGGCCGCCCCGCCGCCCGAGGAGCTCGACTTCGCCGAGGTGTGGCGGGCGGCCGACAAGGTCGTCTACTCGCGGACGCTCGACACGGTGTCGACGTCCCACACCCGGCTGGAGCGTGAGTTCGACCCCGAGGCCGTCCGCCCCATGAAGGACGCCGCCGACCGCGACCTCACCGTGGACGGGCCGGGCCTGGCCCAGCACGCGTTCGCGGCCGGGCTGGTGGACGAGGTCCACCTGTTCGTGTTCCCGGTCGTCGTCGGCGGCGGCAAGCCGGGGCTGCCCCGGGGCGTCCGGGTGGACCTGGAGCTGCTCGACGAGCGACGGTTCGGCAACGGCGTCGTCCACCTGCACTACGGGAGACGGTGAGGGCCGACGCCCGTCGACCCGTGTCAGGACTGCTGCTGCGGCTCCGGCCCAACGATCATCCACGGCGTGCCGAACCGGTCGACGCACATGCCGAAGGACTCCGAGAAGAAGGTCGGCTCGAGCGCCTGGGTGATGTTGCCGCCGTCGCTGAGCGCATCGAAGACGCGCTTGGCGTCCGAGGTGTCGGCGGCGTCATAGCTCACCATCATCCCTTGGACGGGACCGAAGCTGTCGGTCGTTGGGTCGTCGGACGCCATCAGCAGGTCGTCGCCGATGGTCAGAGCCGCGTGAATGATCATGTCGGCCTGGTCGGCGGGCGGCTCCTCGCCCGGGACATCCTTCATGGTCAGCAACGTCAGCTCTCCGCCGAAGATCTCCTGGTAGCGGGTGAACGCCTCTCGGCAGTTTCCACCGAAGAACAGATACGGACGAAAGGCCATCGGGTTCCTCCATCTGACGAGCCAGCTCTGTCAGAGAGTCTGACGGACCCGCGCCCACGAACTCATCGCCGTGCTCTGGCCGATGAGTACCGCCGCTGTCGATCGTCGGTACTGACATGGCTGCGCCCCAACCCCGAGCGAAGAACCTCGCTGACCTCTACGACCTCGCCCCACTCGACTGGGCGGATGTGCACCGGACGCTCGAGACCAAGCCGACCCAGGCACCCGGCACCGGTGGGCCCGACCACCACACCTTCTGGTTGTCGACGATCGATGCCGATGGCCGGCCCCACATGACCGCCGTCGGTGCCTTCTGGGTCGACGGGCGGTACTACTTCTGCGGCGGTCCGCGGTCGCGCAAGATCCGGAACATCGAGCGCGACCCGCGGTGCGCCTTCGGCGTCGCCATCCACGGCTACGACGTGGCGCTCGAGGGCCGAGCCGCCCGTGTCACCGACGACGCATTGCTGCAACGCCTTGCCGAGGTGTTCGCCGAGGGCGGCTGGGCACCGACGGTGGCCGACGGCGGCTTCACCCACGAGTACAGCGCGCCCAGCGCCGGGCGGCCGCCGTGGTACGTCTACGAGTTCGTGCCCGAGGATGCCTACGCGGTCGCCACCAAGGAGCCCGGCGGCGCCACCCGATGGACCTTCTGACGACTCGGGCGTGACGACCTCGGCCTCGACGCGGAACGCGTGACCGTCGTCGATAGCGAGGCTCGTGAGTCCGAGTCCGACCCGCGCCCGCTCTGCCGCTCGGCGTGCCCGCGCTCTGTACCGACCGCTTGACGGCCCGTGGGTTCGGTTCGGGGAATCTGCCGAGACAGAGATGGGCAGTGGCATCCGGCAGCGGGCATCATGCGTTGGTGCGCATGACAGCGAGGCTGTGCGGGCTCGCCCGGCGGTGAGCCCCCTGGAGTCGGCAGGGTGACAGCCACGGGGCCGCCGCGCCCGGTCCGCCGGGAGCCGCCGGCGTTCCGTACCGTGGCCGTGCGCGGCAGCGAGGCGCTGACGCCGCGGCTCGTTCGCGTCACGGTCGGCGGCTCCGAGCTGGCGGACATGACCATCGAGCAGCCGGCCGCCAGCGTCCGCCTGCTGCTGCCCCCGCCCGGCCGCACCGGGCTCGTGATGCCCACGTGGAACGGCAACGAGTTCCTCCTGCCGGACGGCACCCGGCCTGTCATCCGCACGCTGACACCCCGCCGCCTCGACCCGGTGGCGCACACGCTCGACGTCGAGGTCGTCGTCCACGACAGCGGGGCGCTCGCCGCCTGGGCGACGGCGGCGTGGCCGGGCGACCGGGTCGCGGTGTCCGGCCCCGGCCGCGGCTACACGATCGACCCTGGGGCGAGCGACTACCTGCTCGCCGGCGACGAGACCGCCATCCCTGCGATGAGCCAGCTTCTCGAGCATCTGCCGTCGACGATCCCCGTCCGGGTGCTCATCGAGATCGCCGACCCGTCCGCCCGCCTGGCGCTGCCCGATCGGGATCACACCGACGCCAGGTGGCTCGACCTTCCGGCCGGCTTCAGTCCTGGTGCAGGGCTGGTCGAGGCCGTCGCCACGGCGGATCTCGACGCAGACACCAAGGTGTGGGTGGCGGGCGAGGCCGCGGCGATGCAGCGCATCCGCCGAGTGCTGTTCGAGGACCGGGGTCTCCCCCGCTCGCGGGCGGCAGTCCGCGGCTACTGGAAGCACGGCCGCACGGCCGACGCCACAGACGATCCGTGACCACGGCGCGGGAGCTGCGACCGGCCGTGTCCTCCCCTGCCGACGTCGAGCCGCCGGCGTCCTCCTGGGTCTAGCGTCTCCGACCATGGCGAGATTCACCGGTGGCGACGACCTTCGTGACGCCGAGTTCGTCCGCGCCGACCTGGAAGGAGCATGGTTCCGTGACACCAACCTGCGCGGCGCGCGGGTGCGCGGCTCCGACCTCTCCGGGGCCGAGCTCGACGGCCTGATCGACGGGCTGACGATCTACGGGGTCGAGGTGGCGCCACTGGTCGGCGCCGAGCTCGACAGACGACATCCGGAGAGGGCGGTCTGCCACGCCACGGACCCCGAGGCGGTACGCGACGGCTGGTCCGGCCTGGAGGCGATGTGGGCGGCCACCGTCGAGCGGGTGAAGACGATGCCGCCCGGCACGCCGGACATCTCTGTCGATGGGGAGTTCTCGTTCTCTCAGACCCTGCGCCACCTGGTGCTCGCTATCGACGGGTGGCTCGGACAGGCGATCATGCGCAAGAGCAAGCCGTTCCACGAGTACGGCGTGCTGTTCTGGGAGGCGCAGGGTAACGAGGAGCGCTTCGGGCTGGTCGGCCGCGACACCAGGGTCGCGTTCGACGAGGTTCTCGAGGTCCGCGCCGATCGAGTCGCGATGGTGCGCGAGTTCCTCACTGATGCCACGCAGGAAACCCTGGACCGGGTGTGCGGCGGCGCTGTGTGGGACGATGCGTCCGACGCCGCCGAGATGACGGTGCTGCAATGCTTGCGCGTCATCTTCAATGAGCAGTGGCACCACCATCGCTACGCCGTGCGCGACCTCGACGCAATCGAAGCCGGCCGGGGTGACCTGCGCGATGTGACAAGCGCGGCCTAGCCCCCGGCCTCCCGTCGCTCTTCTTCTCGGGTGGGAGCTCCTCACGCAGGTCCGGGTGCCCGCTGACGGCGGTGAAGCAGTGTGGCGGCCAGGAAGATATCGCTTCATTTTCAGCGACCTGGGCTGCGACCAAGGAGCCGCCAAAGCCCTCGGAGTCGAGGCGTCATCGATTACCGCCTCCTTGTATTTCGAGACCCAAGACCAGGCCAACCAGGCCCG
>DASQUY010000003.1:0-7729 GCA_035641055.1 Acidimicrobiales bacterium
GACCGAGCGGATCGTGTAGGACGAGGCGACCAGCGCCTCCAGCGGCAGCCGCCCCTCGACGATGAAGTAGTCGCCTCGGCGCTCGACCTCTCGCCGCCGGTCCGGGTCATTGAGCGCCCGGTAGTCGTCGAGCAGGTGGTCGTCGGATGGGCGGTCGGCGGGCCGTTGGCCACCGCGCGGCTGGGCGCGACGCGGCCGGTCGGCGTCGCGCTGCCCGTCGTCCCCTGGCGAGCGGCCTGGCGGAGGACGCTTGCCCACGTCGGGCCTGCCGTTGGTCACACGCGTCAGGGAACCGCCGCCGACGCCCCCGCGCAAGTGGCACTGGTGCCAACGCCCAGTCGCCCCGAAAAACGTCACACCCCCTCCGTACGATCCCCGGCGTGGTGACGGAGGCGTGCCGGAGCGGCCGATCGGACTCGGTTGAGGTCCGAGTGGGGTCCCAAGCCCCCGTGGGTTCGAATCCCACCGCCTCCGCCCACCACAGCGAGTAGAGTGGCGGTGGCTTGGGACCCCACTCGGCGGCCCGCCCCCTCAGGGGGCGGGCCGACTCGCGCTTACCCGCTGACCGACGCCGATCGCTCCCGGAGTACGTCGCGGCGCAGCCCGAACCCGAGGCAATAGCGGTCGTTCCCGCCAGCCCGAGGCACTAGCCAACGAAAACCGTTCGTCATTGCCTCGGGCTCGCCGGAACGTTCGGTATTGCCTCATCGGCTCGGCCCCTTCGGCCATCCTCGACCCCGTCGTCAGGCCAGGCCGCGCACGACCGCCGCCAGGGCGGCGACGGCGGCGAGCGCCAGCACGGCGGGGCGCAGCCAGGGACCGTCGAGCCTGCGGGCCAGGCGCCCGCTGAGCCACAACCCGGCCACGCTGCCCGGCACCAGCGCGAGCGCCAGCGCCACGTGCCAGGGAGCGAGGGCATCGGCGGCCGCCTGTCCGCCGAGCGACACCAGCGTGCCGACACCGAAGGTCACCGCCAGGGTGCCCCGGAGCGTGGGCCCCTCGTGGTGCTGGTAGAGCAGGGCGAGGGGCGGTCCCCCGATGGACGTCGCCGTACCCATGGCGCCGGACGCCACCCCGGCCGCCATCGTCGTTCCGCGGGTGACCCTGACCGTGGCCGCGACCAGGCTGAGGCCCACGGCCACCAGTACACCCGACCCGGCCAGCACCGAGAGCGTGTCCCCGGCCACCGACGCCACGACCACCGCCCCGAGCACCGTGCCCGGCAGGCGCCCGAGCATGATCCAGGCCACGCCGGCCCAGTCGACGCGGTGGAGCTCGCGCCGGGCGACTCCGGCGGCGAGCGGGATGGCGAGCAGCGTCAGCGTGGCCGGTACCGCGGTGGGCTCCAGCACCGCCAGCACCGGAACCGCCAGCAGGTTGGCGCCGAACCCCACCGATCCCTGCACGGCCGCGCCCAGCCCCACGACGGCCAGCGCCAAGGCGTACTCCGGGGGAGTCAGGTGGAGGGCAGCTTCCACGAGCGCCCAGATGCTGCCCCGACCGGGACCGGCCCGGCCAGACGACGCGCCGCAGACGCACTTCTGACGGTGCGTCAGGTCGTGTGCCATCATCGCCGGCATGACGGGGATCTGCGAGGGCCGGGTCGTCATCGTCACGGGGGCGGCCCGGGGGATCGGCCGGGCCCACGCCCTCGAGTTCGCCCGGCAGGGCGCCCGGGTGGTGGTCAACGACATCGGCGCCGAGCTCGACGGCACGGGCGGCTCGACCACCCCCGCCCGGCGTGTGGCCGACGAGATCGCGGCGGCCGGCGGCGAGGCGGTGGTCAACGGCGACGACGTGGCCGACTGGGCCGGCGCCCGCCGGCTGGTGCGCACCGCCGTCGAGGCGTTCGGAGGGCTGGACGTGGTGGTCAACAACGCCGGGTTCGTGCGCGACCGCATGTTCGTGACGTGCGGCGAGGACGAGTGGGACGCCGTCGTGCGGGTCCACCTCAAGGGCCACTTCGCCGTGGGCCGGTTCGCCGCCGAGCACTGGCGGGCGCGCGCCAAGGCCGGCGAGGCCGTCGACGCCCGCATCGTCAACACGTCCTCGGGCGCCGGGCTCATGGGCTCGGTGGGGCAGGCGGCCTACAGCGCCGCCAAGGCCGGCATCGCCACGTTGACGCTGGTCCAGGCGGCCGAGCTGGGGCGTTACGGCGTGACCGCCAACGCCATCGCCCCGTCGGCCCGCACCCGCATGACCGAGACGACCTTCGCCGAGGCCATGGCGCCTCCCGACGACCCGCGGGCCTTCGACGCCATGGCCCCCGAGAACGTGGCCCCCCTCGTCGTGTGGCTCGGCTCGCCGGGCTCGGCGCACGTGACGGGTCGGGTGTTCGAGGTCGAGGGCGGCAAGGTGTCGGTGGCGGACGGCTGGCGGCACGGCGCGCACGTCGTCGACAAGGGCGCCCGCTGGGAGCCCGCCGAGCTGGGCCCGGCTGTCGACGAGCTGCTGGCCAAGTCGCCTGCGCCCGCGCCCGTCTACGGCGCCCCCTGAGCCGGGGCTACGGTCGCCGGGCATGGCTGCACGCACGTTCGAGACGCTGGCGGAGGGGGGCGGCTTCTTCGAGGGGCCGCGTTGGCACGACGGGCGGTGGTGGGTGTCCGACTTCTACCGCCACACCGTGTTCGCCATCGCCCCCGACGGCACGCACGAGGAGGTCCTCACCGTCGAGGGCCAGCCGTCCGGCCTCGGCTGGATGCCCGACGGCTCGCTGCTGGTGGTGTCGATGAAGGACCGGCAGGTGCTGCGCCGGTCCCCGGACGGCACGATGTCGGCGCACGCCGACATCTCCGAGCACTGCGGCGGCCACGCCAACGACATGGTGGTCGACACAAGCGGCCACGCCTACGTGGGCAACTTCGGGTTCGACCTCATGGCGGGCGAGACACCGTGCACGACCGCGCTGGTGCGGGTGACGCCGGGCGGGGCCGTAGCGGTGGCGGCCGACGACCTCGCCTTCCCCAACGGCATGGTCATCACCCCCGACGGCTCGACCCTCATCGTCGGCGAGTCCTTCGGCGCCCGCTACACGGCCTTCACCATCGGTGACGACGGCTCGCTCCGCGACCGCCGGGTGTGGGCGGCGGTCGACGGCGTCGGCCCCGACGGCTGCGCCCTCGACGCCGAGGGCCACATCTGGGCGGCCGACGCCCTGGGCCGCCGGCTGGTCCGGGTGGCCGAGGGCAAAGGCGTCGTCGACGAGATCCCCGGCCCCGAGGGGCTGGGCGTCTTCGCCTGCATGCTCGGCGGCGAGGACGGGCGGACCCTGCTGGTGTGCGCCGCCCCCGACTTCCTCGAGCGCAACCGGTCCCAGGCCAGCGAGGCGGTGCTGTTGACGACCAGGGTCGACGTCCCCCACGCCGGCCTCCCCTGAGCCTTCACAAACTGGGTGCAGCTATGCGGTCTATGACCGTACAGCTGCGATCTCACCCGCCGGGGAGTCGGGCGAGGATCGAGCCGGCGATGGGCGCGGCCACCTCGCCGCCCACGCCCCCACCCTCGACCAGGACGGCCACCGCGTTGTCGCCGCGGATGCCGAGGAACCAGGCGTGCGTGGGGGGCTCTTCTCCCCCGCCGAACTCGGCCGTGCCCGTCTTGCCGGCGATCTCGACGCCGCTGATGGCCGCAGCCTGGCCGCTGCCCTCGGTCACCACCCGGCGCATCAGCCCGAACAGCGTGTCGGCCTCACCCTGCGCGAGCGACCGGGTTTCGGGAGCGGCCGAACCCTCGGGGGTCGACGTCGAGGTGGACGTGGACGTGCCGTCCTCGTCGTCGTCGGCGTCGCCGCTGGCGGCGTCCTCGTCCTCGTCACCGGGCGGTGGATCGGGGAGCAGGACCGGCGGCTCCCACGTCCCGTCGATCACCGCCGCCGCCACGCTCGCCATGTGGAGCGGGCTGGCCTCGACGCGACCCTGGCCGATGACCGACGCGGCGTGCTCGGTGACACTCTCGGGCGTGGGGAAGCTCCCGCCGAAGGTGTCGAAGCCCACCGAGTAGTCGGTGTTGAAGCCGAACCTCTCGGCCGCGGCCACCAGGTCGGCATCGGGCACGTCGGCCGACGCGCTGATGAACGCCGTGTTGCACGACTGGGCGAAGGCGAGGCCGAACGGGACCGTGCCCAGGCTGGAGTCCTCGAAGTTCCTGAACAGACGCCCCCCGGCGTTGGTGGTCTCGGCGCACTGGACCGGCGTGTCCGGGGTGACCCCGCTGGCCAGGAGGGCGCTGGTCGTGACGACCTTGAACGTCGACCCCGGCGGGTACCGGCCGGCAATGGCCCGGTTGAACTCGCCCAGCGGCCTCGACGCCGCCGCCCGCACGTTGCCCTCGCGGTCGACCACCACGGCCGCCGCCGGCCCGTCGGCTGCCTCCAGGGCCGACTCCACGGCGGTCTGGGCGTTGCGATCCAGCGTGGTCGCGACCGGCGCGGGCTCGCGCCCCTCGATGCGGTCGAGGACCTCGACGACCTCGCCGTCAGCGTCGGTGAGCTCGATGTCGGCGGAGGGCGTCCCGGCGAGCTGGCTCTCGTAGAGGGCCTCGATGCCGCTCAGTCCGATCACGTCGCCGACCTGGTAGGGCTCGCCCAGCTCCTCGAGCCGTTCGGCTGTGATCTCGCCGGTGCGGCCCAGCACGTGCGCCGCGAAGCCCTCCGACGACGTGGTCCGCACGGTCGTGTCCCGGAAGCGGGTGCCGGGGATCGGGTAGACCACCGACTCGACCTGCTGGTACCGGGCCTGGCTGACGGTGGTGATGGGCACGAAGTGGTTGGGCTCCACGCCCGGCGCCCCCAGGGCCTCGTCGATGGCGGCCGGCTCGATCCCGAGCTGGTCCTGGAACGCCGCCTTGACCTGCCCGAGGTTCTCGATGGCCTGGGGCTCGACACCGATGATCCGGCCGGGACCCGTCTGGGCGAGCGGTTCGTCGTTGGCGTCGAGGATCGGCGCCCGTCGCGGCACCTCGCGTGTGCGGGTCAGCGTCTGGTCGGAGCCGAGGTCGGGGTGGACGGTCGCCGGGCTCCAGTCCACCAGCCACCCGTCGTCGCCGCGGACGAGTGACATCACGCCGTCGTACGACCACTCACCGAGACCCTCCAGCTCCAGGGTGGCCGTGAACCGGGTGATGGCCGCCTCGTCGCTCTCGTTGACGTCCCCCAGCTCGTAGCTCGACGCGCTGACCCCGAGGTTGTCGACGATGTCCTGGTGCGTCTCCTCGAACGAGACGGGGGCCTCGACCACCAGCTCGCGCATGGCGGCGTAGTCCCCCTCCTCCCACGCGGTCAGGTAGTCCTCGGCGTCGTCGGTGGCGGGCGGACCGTCGTCCCGCCCCATCAGGACGAAGATGGCCCATACGCCCGCCCCCAGCAGCACCAGACCGACGAGCGCCACGAGGCGGTACCGGCTGGACATCGCCGGCAGGCTAGTGCCGCTCCGAAAGTGCGGCAGGTCTGGCTCCCAGAGGACCGCTGCTCCCGCACTGTCGTGGGAAGGCCGCCACCTGCGCGTGGGCGCCCGGTCTGGCAGGCTGGCGGGATGGCGCTGTCCCCGGCGCACCCCGACGCCGCCCCGGTCGCCACCGCGCCCGCCGCCGCCCCACCGCCGCGGTGGACCTTCGGCGTCGTCGGTCCGCGCCTGCGGGTGAGCGCCGGGCTGGTCGCGTGGCTGGCGGTCGGGGCGTGGCTCGTCGGACTCTCACCGGCGTGGCTGGGCCGGGCCGGCCCGCTGGCGTTCGTCGCCGGGATGGTGGCCTCGATGCTGGTGCACGAGGGCGCCCACGCCCTGGCGGCTCACAACCTCGGCTACCGGGTCGAGTGGGTCGTGCTCGGCGGGCTGACGGGCGTCACCGCGTACTTCGGGCGCGACGACCGACCGCTCGACCGGGCGGCGGTGGCGCTCGCGGGGCCGGCCGCCAGCGCTGCCCTGATCCTCGGGCTCGTGGGCCTGCGGGCGACGTTGCCGGCCGAGGCCGACCTCACCGCACTGGTGGAGCTGATGCTGGCATTCAACGTGCTGGCGCTGGTCGCCAACCTGCTGCCGATCGCCGGCACGGACGGTGCCCACACCCTGGGAGGTGTGACCGAGCATCTCCGCCGCGTCCGACCCCGCCGGGGCGACTGACATGTTCCTCGGCGAGGATCTGCTGGCCTGGTTGGTGCTGGCGATCGGCGGCGCCATGGCGGTCGGCAGCCTGACCGCCCTGATCCGGCCTCCGGAGAAGCCCCGGGAGGAGGGCGACCTGACCGAGGCGCCCATGGCCCGCAGCGTGGCGATGATCCTGATCGGCACCGTCGCCGCCATCTGGGCCCTGGCGAGTCTGGTGGCGTCCTGACCGGGCGACGCGAACCGGGTGCAGCTATGCGGCATATGACCGCACAACTGCACCCAGAATGAGTTATGACGCCGGGAGGCGGTCGATCCGCAGGCCCAGCGACTCCAGGGTCTCGAACGGGCGGTGGTAGCCGCGCTCGATGTGGTGGATGCCGTCCAGGCGCGACGGTCCCTCGGCCACGGCGGCGGCGATGACCGACGAGAAGCCCGCCCGCACGTCGGGGATCGTGACCTCGGCGCCGTGCAGCTTGGAGACACCCCGTACGACGGCCGAGTGGAGCGCGTTGGTGTCGTGAAACCGGCAGGCGGGGCCGCCGAGGCAGGTGTCGTAGAGCTCGATCTCGCCGCCCATCTCCTGCAGGGCGTCGACGTAGACGAGCCGGTCCTCGAAGACGGTCTCGTGCAGCACCGACATGCCTTCGGCTTGGGTCATCAGCACGATGAGCGGCGGCTGCCAGTCGGTCATGAACCCGGGGTGCGTGTCCGTCTGCACGGCCGCGGTGCGCAGGCCGCTCTCGGCGTTGGCGGAGATCCACTCGTCGGTGATGTCGAAGCGGGCGCCCATCTTCTGCAGCGTGTCGATGGCGGTGACCAGGCGATCCTGGGCGCAGCCGGCGACGCGCACCTGGCCGCCGGTCATGAGCCCGGCCACCAGGTACGAGAACGCCTCGAGGCGGTCGCCCTGCAGGCGGGTGGCCGCCCCCCGTAGGCGGTCGACGCCCTCGATCACGATGCGCCGATCGGGGCGGAAGCTGATGCGGGCGCCCATGCGCTGGAGGAACAACGCCAGCTCGGTGACCTCGGGCTCGATGGCGGCGTTGACGAGCACCGTCCGGCCCTCCGCCTGCACGGCCGAGAGCAACACGGTCTCGGTAGCCCCCACGCTCGGGTAGGGCAGGGTGATGCGGGCGCCCCGCAGGCGCTGGGTGCGGGCGCTGATCCCCTGCGGGGTGACGTCCACCTCGGCGCCCATGGCCTCGAGCGCGGCGATGTGGAAGTCGACAGGCCGCTGGCCGATGCGGTCGCCGCCGACCAGCGGGACGAAGGCCTCGCGGTTGCGGTGGAGCAGCGGCCCGATCAGCAGGATGGGGACGCGGTTCAGCCCGCTGAACTCGAGCGGCACCTTGGCGTCCGGCGTCTCGGTGGGTTCGATGGTGATCCGATCGCCGTCGATGCCGACCCCGACCCCGAGCGACGTGAGGGTGTCGGCGGTGATCCCCACCTCGCCGACCTCGGGGGCGTTGGTGATCGTGCTCGGCTCGGTCCCCAGCATGGCGGCAACCATGTGCTTGGACACGGCGTTCTTCGAGCCCTTGACCCGCACCTCGCCGACGAGGGGGCCGTTGGGTTCGATGTGCCACGCCGCAGTGGCAGGTTGGTCCATGAGCGCCGAGAGTAGCGGCGGG
>DASQUY010000004.1:0-6129 GCA_035641055.1 Acidimicrobiales bacterium
CGCGCGCAGATCGTGATGTTGTCGTGACGCAGCGCGGTCAAGCAGGCCGGCGGCCGCCCGAGCGGCGGAGCTCGCGCTTCTGCTCGATGAAGTCGACGAGCACGTAGTCGCCCAGGGTCTCGGGCGTGGTGAAGAACGCCCGCCCCTGGTTGAGCCGTGTGAGCTTCTCGACGAACGAGCGCAGGTGCCCGGTCGGGTCGAGCATGAACGTGTTGATCCGGATGCCCTCGCGGGTGCAGCGCACCACCTCGCGCAGCGTGGCGTCGACGGTCTCACGCACCGGCGGGTACGAGAAGAACGGCTCGGGGATGCCCGGCTCGAAGTGGGCGGTGGGCTCGCCGTCGGTGATCATGATGATCTGCTTGGTGCCCGTCTGGCGGGCCAACAGCCGCCGGCTGATCTGGAAGGCGTGCTGCATGTTGGTGCCGTACACGAAGTCCCACGACACCTCGGGCAGGTCCCGCGGGCGGATCTCCCGGGCGACCTCCGAGAAACCCACGAGCCCCAGGTAGTCCCGCGGGAACTGCATGGAGATCAGCGAGTGCAGCGCCATCGCCACCTTCTTGGCGGCGAGGAAGTTGTCCCGCATCGGCATCGACAGCGACAGGTCGAGCATGAGCACGGTCGACGAGCGCACGAGGTGCTCGGTGCGCTCGACCTCGAAGTCGTCGGGCGCCAGCAGCACGGGCGTGCCGCCGCCCCGCCGGCCGAGAGCGTTGCGGACCGTGCGCTCGATGTGCAGGTTGAACGGGTCGCCCCACTCGTAGGGCTTGGTCTCGTACGTGCGCTCGTGGCCGGCGCCCGACCGCTCGAGCTCGTGGCGGCCGAGCTTGTCCTGGGCGAGGCGCTGGAACAGGTCGTGCAGCGCGTTACGCCCGATGCGGCGCAGCCCCTTGGGGGTGAGCTCGAGGCGCCCCTCGCGCTGGTCGATGAGCCCGGCGTCCTGGAGCAGGCGCGTGAGCCGGGCCAGCTCGTCGAGGCTGCGGGCGGCGTCGTCGCCCAGCAGGTCACTGGCCCGCTCGACGTCGACCTCGGCCAGCGCTCCCGGGTTGGCGGCGCCCCGGAGCAGTTGCTCGAGGCGGTCGAGGTCGCCCAGCTCCTCCATGGTCGCCGCCGCCTCGGCCATGCCCAGCGGGTCCTGGCCCTGGAAGTTGTAGCGCTGGTCCCAGCCCATCTCGGGGAACATCCCCCGGAGCTGCTGGCCGAGCTGGTCGACCTGCCAGCGCAGGTCCATGTCCTCGAGCAGCTGCTCGGCGAGCTGCTGGAGCTGCGCCCGCTGCTCGGGCGTCATCGACGCCAGCATCGCCTGCATGGCTGCCATGCGCCGGGCCAGCACCTCGAGCAGCTCGTCGAGGTTGCGCGGGTTCTCCGGGAAGAAGTCGCCGTAGCGCTCCATGAACCCGTCGAAGTCGGGCTCCTCCCCCCGCGCCCGCTGCTCGAGCATGTGGTTGAGCTCGGCCAGCATGTCCTTCATGCGTGCCATGTCCTCGGGCGTCAGGGATTCGACCGCGCCCGCCATGCGGCTCACGTACGAGTCGAGCACTTGCTGGCGGAGCCGCTCGACGAGCTCGTCGAACCGCTGCTGCGCCTCGGCCGAGGCGAAGTCGTAGTTCTGCAGCTCGCGCACCATCCCGGCCAGGTCGGACGGCAGCATCTCGAGCTGCATGTTGCGCTCGTCGGCTGCGCCCTGGGCCGTCTCGGCGCGGCGGGGGTCGCCGCTGGCGCGGGCCTCCTGCACCTGGCGGTCGATCTCGGCGCGCTCGGCGTCGATGAGGTCCCGCAGCTCCTCGGCGATCTCGTCGTAGACGCCCCCGAGGTCGAAGCGGTCGAGGCGCTCCTGCCGCTCGCGGCGCAGCCGCTCGAGCAGGTCTCGGATCCCCTCGACCGCCTGGCCCTGCCGATCGCGGAACCCCGACTGCAGGAGGCGCCGCAGGGCGGCGTTGAGGTCGCCGTGGTAGAGGAGGTCGTCGGTCATCTGCTCGAGCACGGCGTCGGCGTCGAGGTCGAACCCGACCTGGGTGCCGTCCCAGCGGCTGTAGCGGAACCGGCGAGGCATCGGGGCCACCGTACCGGCCCGCCGCGGACTCGCGTGTGCCGTGAGGCAATAGCGAACGTTGCGGCGGGCCCGAGGCAATCGCTAACGGAAACCGTTCGTCATGGCCTCGACCCCGTCGGTGCGTTCGTCATTGCCTCGCGTTGGCCGGGGCGGGAGGCGGAATGCCTGCCGACCTCAGGCGGTTGACGTGCATGATGCGCGTCGAGATCTGGTCCGACGTCGTGTGCCCGTGGTGCTACGTGGGCACCAGGAACTTCGACGCCGCCGTGCAGCGGTTCCGCGCCGGCGGGGACGGCGACGACGACATCGACGACCTCGAGGTGGCGTACCGGGCGTTCGAGCTGGACCCGACGGTCCCCGAGGGCGGCATGGAGCTGGCCGACTACCTGGCCCGGAAGTTCGGCAGCCGGGGGGCCGTGGCGGCGATGCACACGCGGCTGGCGCAGGCCGGCGCCGACGCCGGCGTCGACTTCCGCTGGGAGGGCATGCGCCGCGCCAACACCTTCGACGCCCATCGGCTCGGCGTGTGGGCGGAGGAGGTGGGCGGCGCCGAGGCGAGGGCGGTGCTGGAGCAGCGGTTGTTCCGGGCCTGCTTCACCGACAACCTCGACGTCGGCGACCACGGTGTGCTCGCCCGGCTGGCCGGCGAGGCGGGGCTGGACGACACGGTGGCGGCGGAGGCGCTGGCCGCGGACACCGGGGCCGACCGGGTACGGGCCGAGGAGGCGCAGGCCACCGAGCTGGGGATCAGCGCCGTGCCGACCTTCGTGATCGAGGGCCGCTGGGCCATCCCCGGCGCCCAGGACGCCGACACGTTCGCCCAGATCCTGCGGACGGCGGCGGGGCGGCTCGCCTCACGCCCCTAGCGCACTAGCCCCGCGAGCGGTAGGTGGCGCGGCCGTCGACGGCGTCCTTGTTGAGGCGCTTCGACAGGTGGAGGCCCTCGAGGACCAGCTCGACGGCGCTGGCCACCGCGGCCGGGGTCTCGTCACCGCCGGTGAGCTCGCCCACGGGCTCGCGCAGGGCGGGCACGTCCTCGACCAAGCGGGCCAGGTCGGCCGACGACACGTCCTCGCCGGTGTGGACGACCGCACCCTCCTCGAAGGCCGCCACGACGTTGCGCAGCTGGCCCGGGTTCACCCGCCGCTTGAACACCGTGAGCACGGCCAAGCGGAGCAGGTGCTCGGCGATCTGCTCGTCGCGGCCCTCGTCCAACGTCTCGATCTCGACCTTGCCCATGGTGGAGGCAGCCAGGGCGTCGAGATCGCAGATCCGGGGGCTCACGTCGCGCTCGCCGTGGCGCAACGCCCGGCGGGTGGCGTTGGCCACCAGCACCTCGCTGTTGGCGACGGTGAGCCGCACCGACACGCCCGAGCGCTGGTTGATGTGGGCGCTCTCCCGCGCCAGTTGGCTCAGGGTGGCCACGATCTCGGTCATGTGCGGCGGCACCGACACCCGCACGCCCTCGACGTCGAACGGCCGCGCCTCCTGGGCGGCGATGGCGACCTCAGTCTCGGTGTCCAGCGGGTAGTGGGTGCGGATCTGGCTGCCGAACCGGTCCTTGAGCGGCGTGATGATGCGGCCGCGGTTCGTGTAGTCCTCGGGGTTCGCCGAGGCCACCAGCAGGAGGTCGAGCGGCAGGCGGATCTTGTAGCCCCGCACCTGCACGTCCCGCTCCTCCAGCACGTTGAGCAGCCCGACCTGGATGCGCTCGGCCAGGTCCGGCAGCTCGTTGATGGCGAAGATGCCCCGGTTGGTGCGAGGGACGAGGCCGTAGTGGATGGTCAGCTCGTCGGCCAGGTAGCGACCCTCGGCGACCTTGATCGGGTCGACCTCGCCGATCAGGTCGGCGACGGACGTGTCCGGGGTGGCCAGCTTCTCGCCGAAGCGCTGATCACGGTGCACCCACTCGATGGGGGTGGCCTCGCCGTGCTCGTTGATCAGGTCGCGGGCGTAGCGGGAGACGGGGCGCTCTGGGTCGTCGTTGACCTCGCTGCCGGCCACGATGGGGATCCACTCGTCGAGCAGCCCGACCAGCGAGCGGATCATCCGCGTCTTGGCCTGGCCCCGCTCGCCCAGGAAGATGACGTCGTGGCCGGCCAGCATCGCGTTCTCGAGCTGGGGCAGGACCGTGTCGTCGAAGCCGATCACCGACGGGATGAGGGACTCGCCGTCGGAGATGCGGGCCACGGCATTGCGGCGGACCTCCTCCTTGACCGGCACCGAGCGCCAGCCCGAGGCCCGGAGCTCTCCCAGCGTGGTAGGGCGGGGCGACGTAGGCATGGCCGCCAAGCTATCGGGGTGAGTGCGCGCGCCAGCCGCGGTCGGCCATTTCCTCGCTCTAGCGCTCGGCACGCCGCAGGCTCGACGCCAGCTCGATCGCCGCGTCGCGGTCGAGGGCGGACTCGAGGCGGTAGGTGATGTTCCCGTCCTCCCAGACGAGCGCGTTGCCGGCCAGGCGGGTGCTGGTGCGGACGATCTCGCCCTCGGGATCCTCCACCAGGACCACGTGGCGCTCGCCCGCGACCCACAACGCCCGCTCGTCGCCGACCTGCACTTCCTCGACGGAGGTCCCGAGCTTGCGCACCGCGCCGGCGTCGGGCGTGTCGGGCAGGGCGGCCAGCAGCAGCCCGATGCCGGAGTCGCCGACCTCGGGGAGGTCGCGCGACGCCGCCCACGTCAGGGTGACGGCGCCGGCAGGCTGACCCACGAAGGCGCGGTCGGGATCTCCGGCCGCGGCCGGGGCCTCCAGAGTCGGGATGCCGGACGCCTCGGCCCGCTCGACGGCCTCCGCCAGCGACACCGGGGTCCCGAGGTCGAAGGTGCGGCCGGCGTCGGCGGGCACCTCGCCGGTGTAGGTCACGGACACGCGGCCGATGCCGAGCCAGTCCGCCACCGCCCGCCGGGAGCCCGGCACGGCCGTGGTGGCGGCCAGCGCCACGACGAGGACCGCCGCCGCGGCCACCACAACACGTTTTGTTCGCGGGATTGGTCGCGCTGGCAGCCATTCCCGCGAACGAAACGCGGCCTCTGGGGTGCCGATGCGGGCGAGGGCGCCGGCGACCGGGTCGGCGGCGGGGAGCTCCAGCCGCTCACCCAGGTCCCGCAGGGCACCCACGAGGTCGTCGTGCGTGTCAGCCACGTCAGGCGCCTCCTGCTCCGTCTTCGCTCTCGGGGCCATCGGGCAGCAGCTCCCGCAGTCGGGCCAGCCCCCGCGCCGCCCGGGACTTCACCGTGCCCCGCGCCAGGCCCAGCACGGCCGCCGTCTCGGCCTCGTCGAGCCCCACCAGGTAGCGACAGGCGATCACGTCGCGCTGGTGACGGGGCAGCTCGGCCAGCGCCGCCGCCACCGTGCGGCGCCGGTCCGTGGCCACGACCGCCGCCTCGGGCGAGGGGGCCGCCCCGCCCGAGGCACGGTCCTGCGCGAACCGCAGCTCGTAGCCCGCCCGCCGGCCTGCCGACCGGCGGCGGTTGCGGGCCTCGTTGGCCACAATCCGCAGCAGCCAGGGACGAAAGGGCGAGCCGTCGCGGAACCGGCCGAGGGCGTACCAGGCCTTGACGAACGCCTCCTGGGCCGCCTCGTCGCCCTCGGCGGCGGAGCCGCACACCGCCAGCGCCAGCCGGCGGGCGGCGGACTCGTGCATCCGCAGCAGCGAGGCGTACGCATCCACGTCACCCTCCTTCGCCCGTCGTGCGAGCTCCCGGTCGTCGGGTGGCCGGCCCACCACCGCCTTCATATCCCTCTTACACCGCTCCAGGGTCCACGGTTCCGTCGATACCCTGCTCCCCGGCACAGGAGGTCCCGTGCAGGAGGTCGTCGACACCGCCCCGGTCCCCCCGGGGTTGACCGATGCCGAGGTGGCCGAGCGGATCGCCGCGGGCCGGGTCAACCGGGCACCGGGGGGCACCAGCCGGTCGCTGTGGGCGATCGTCCGGGCCAACGTCTTCACACGCTTCAACGCCATCCTCGGCACCCTGCTGGTCGTCATCCTCACGATCGGCCCCCTGCAGGACGCCCTGTTCGGCATCGTGCTGGTGTCGAACACGGCGATCGGCATCTTCCAGGAGTGGCG
>DASQUY010000005.1:0-2023 GCA_035641055.1 Acidimicrobiales bacterium
TGGCCCCCGCTGGGACCTGCCCGAGCACGCCATCACCCAGGCCTACGGCTTCTGCTTCACCGACCACGGGCTCGTCGCGCTCGTCCGCACCCACGACGGGTTCCGCAACCTCCCCGGCGGCCAGCTCGAACCCGGCGAGACCGCCCGCGACGCCCTCGTGCGCGAGGTCGCCGAGGAAGCCTGCGCCCGCGTGACCACCGGCCGCTACCTGGCCTGCCAACACGTCTGGGACCCCCACGCCCCCGACGGGCTCACCAGCCACTACCAGACCCGCTGGTGGGCCCGGATCGAGCTCGACCCCTGGCGGCCCAACAACGAGACCATCGCCCGGCAGCTCGTCCCACCCGGCGACGTCATCACCACCCTGTCGTGGCGCCGCAAGCAGATCGCCGGCCGACTCCTCGGCCTCGCCCTCGCCGCCGAACATGCCTACCGGGGCGCCGACGAGTGACCTGCCGGGGCCGTCGGCAGCGTCGCCGCCCCGCGGTGGCCCGGCCTATGGCAGCGACGCCAAGAACCGACGGAGCACCCGACCCAGCGCCCCGGGTGCCTCCAGGTACGGGAAGTGGCCCACCCCCGGCAGCACAACCAGCTCGGCGCCCGCTCGTTTCGGGCAGGCCGCGGACTGAGTCGAGGCTGCCAGCCAACCGTTGCCAGGCCGGAGCGCCCGCCTATGGTGGCGCCGCTCAGCACGACGGCCGCTGAACGAGTTAGGCGTCCACCTGGGCCGGCCGGACGCTGGAGAGTTCACGCGGATCGCTGCATGATCTGACGGAGTGTGACCGCTGCGTGGGCGTCGCCGCCGGGTACGACGTGGGCGTACTTGTCCAGTGTCGTCGAGACTCGGCGGTGGTCGAGGCGGCGGGACACAACGACGATAGGCACGCCGGCGTCGAGCATCTCCGTAGCCATGAAGTGGCGCAGGTCGTGCAGCCGGAAGGGACGAAGACCGGCGCTGCGCCGGTAGCGAATGAACGCCTTGGTCACCCGGTTCGGCTTCCAGGCGGTGATGCCGCCATCGTCGCTGAACACGAACCCGTCTCGCTGTCCGCCTCGATCGTGGGCCTGGCTGGCGAGCAGCACACACGTGGTCGGGTCAAGGTCCACCGAATGGGGCCGCTTGGTCTTCGTCGGTGCGAGCACTGGGCCGTCGGGGCCTTCCACCCACCCGGCGCAGAACGACACGCGGTGGGTCTCGAGGTGCACGTTGTGCCAGCGCAGCCCGAGCAGCTCAGCTCGACGCGCTCCGGTGACCGCCGCCAGCATCACGAACAGGTGCAGCTGGTCGTCGAGCGCCGCGATGTGGTCGAGCAGCGCGCGCAGCTCGTCCGGCGTCGGCGGCCGGAGCTCGGGCGCCGCGGAGACGATGCGGTGCGCGCGCTCGGCCGGGTTGTGCCAGATCCAGCCCCAGCGCATGGCCTGCGAGAACGCGGCCCGCAACACCGTGTGCGTCCGGGCGAGGGTCCCCGAAGCGAGCGGCCGGCCGCCCACGCCGCCCTCGCGGCGAAGCGCCGCGTAGCCCGCGTCGATGATCGCCGGGGTGACATCGCCGACGGCGAGCTCGCCGAAATGCGGGTGCAGCTAGCGGTCGAGAACCGACCGGGTCTGGCGGGTAGTGGTCGGCGCCCAGCCGCCTGACGCCACCGAGAACCACGCCTCGAGCAACTCGCTCATCGACGAGCGCACGCCGACGGCCCGGACCGACCGGACGGTCGCGACCATGGCGGCGAGCTCGCGTTCCGCGTCGGCGCGGGTCCCTCGGACGGTCATCGACCGGTAGCGGCGGCGCCCCGTTGTCGGATCGACCCCGATGTACACGCGCAGCTCGAATGAGCCCGCGCTTCGTTGACGCAATGAACCTCGCATGCGTCAAGCCTCAACCGGCGCCCCCGGTGATGGGCAAGGCGATGGGCATGATGGGCACTCGACGCGCAACAGCGGCCACCGAAAGGGCCGCTGACCTGCATCTTCTTGGAGCGGACGACGGGACTCGAACCCGCGACCCTCACCTTGGCAAAAAAAG
>DASQUY010000006.1:0-2194 GCA_035641055.1 Acidimicrobiales bacterium
GAGATCGGGAGAGGGGGTGGTCCCATGGCGACGGACCTCCGCATCGAGGCCGAGAACCGCGTCGGCCAGCTGGCCGCGCTCAGCGAGGAGCTGGGCAAGATCGGCGTCAACATCGAAGGCTTCTGCGCCACGGTTGCCGACGGCCAGGGTGTGCTCCACGTCCTGGTCGACGACGCCGGCAGCGCCCGTCGGGCACTGGAGGGCGCCGGCTATCGCCTCGCCGCCGAACGGGAGGCGCTGGTGCTCGAGCGGGTCGAGGACCGGCCCGGCTACCTGGGTGAGATGGCGCGCCGGCTCGCCGACAGCGGTGTGAACATCGACGTCGCCTACCTCGCCACCAACACGCGGGTGGTGTTCGTCGTCGACGACGTCGCGGCCGCCCGCCGGGCGCTGTAGCACGACCGAGTCTTTGGAGGACGCCAAGCAGGCGTGGCGGAGCCGCGTCTGGTCACAGATGAGCGAGGCGCGGGTCGCCCGCTTCCCCGGGGCGCGGGGCCGGATCCCCAACTTCACGGGGGCGGAGCGGGCTGCGGCCCGGCTCGAGGGCGAGGACGCCTGGGGGCGCACGTCGGCGCTCAAGGCCAACCCCGATCTTCCCCAGCTGCCCGTGCGGGCTGCGGCGCTGGCCGCCGGCAAGCTTGTCGTCATGGCCGTGCCGCGACTGCGCACGGCCGAGCCGTTCCTGCTGCTCGACCCCGAGCTCCTCGAAGTGGCACCCCGCCGGGCGGCCTCGATCACGGGGGCCGACCGGCACGGGCGCCCGCTCGGCGTCGGCGCCGTGCCGCCGCTGGACCTCGTCGTCTGCGGCTCGGTGTGCGTCAACCGCGACGGCGTGCGCGTCGGCAAGGGCGGCGGCTACAGCGACCTGGAGATGGCGCTGGGGATCGAGACCGGCTGGATCGACCGCCACACGACGATCGCCACCACCGTCCATCCCCTCCAGGTCGTGGACGCCGACCTGCCGGAGACCGACCACGACTTCCGGGTCGACCTCATCGTCACGCCCGACGAGGTGATCCGCTGCCCGAGAGCGCCGCGTCCGCCGGGCGTGCTGTGGCACCACCTCGACGACGCCAAGATCGAGGCGGTGCCGGCCCTGTCCGAGCGCCGGCGGTCGAGGGCGGGCCGGTGAGCGGCCAGGCGTAACAGCGGGACGAGATCACCCGGCAAGCGGGTTTCCTGGTCGGCCGACGACGTTGGGTCGGCCCGGAGGTCTCATGAACGGCAAGGCGAGGCGACTGGCGGGGCTGGCAGTGGCGCTGGCGGTCACGGCCGCCGCGTGCGGAGGTGACGACGACAATGGCGCCGAGGCCGGGGACGAGGCGGGGACCCCTGACGCCCCGGAGGGCGACGGCGGAGACGGCGGCGGGGCGACCCTGACGGCGGCCGTGGCGGAGGGCTGGACGGCGACGGCGCTGGGCGACGGGATCAAGCCGGCGCTGGCGCTGGACGGCGCCGGCGCCCCCGCGGCCGTGTGGCTGAGCGAGGAGGTGGAGGGCGGGTTCGTCGACTTCGCGTCGTCCACCGACGGCTGGGCGGTAGAGCAGGTGGCCGAGGGCTACTTCTACGGCCCCATCGACATCGCCTTCGACGACCAGGACCGCCCCAACGTCGTGTGGCACGACCACGAGGACGTCGCCTTCGACCAGGAGAAGGGCAACCTGGCCTACGGCCTGCGCGACGGCGACGCCTGGGCGATCGAGCCGGCAGACGACGACGGTCACGACGGATGGGACAGCACCCTCGTCGTCGGCGAGGACGGAACCGTGCTCGCTGCCGGGGTGGACCCGGCGCAGTTCGGGCGAAGCGACGGCGTCGAGTTCTACGAACGGGCGGCTGACGGCACCTGGACCGTCACGCCCGTGGGCAGCGGGCCCATCGACTACGAGTTCAACGTCGCCCTGGCGACGTCGCCGGGCGGCAACCCTGCCCTGTCGTGGTTCGACACCGAGGAGGCCGATCTCACCTACGCCGAGCGGATCGACGGCGAGTGGCAGCAGGAGACGGTGGCGACCGAAGGCGACGTCGGCCGTTACTCGTCGTTGGCCTTCGACTCGCAGGGCCGGCCCCACCTCTCGTTCTTCGAGGCCAGCGACACCGACCCGGCCGGCGGCCGGGTGCTGCACGCGGTGCGAGCGGACGGGCAGTGGACCATCGAGGAGGTCGGCACGCTCGACGACTTCGAGCCGGGCAT
>DASQUY010000007.1:0-3792 GCA_035641055.1 Acidimicrobiales bacterium
TCGCCGTCGTGGCCGAGGAGGCGGGCGAGCCGACCCAGCCGGGCGACCAGCAGGGCCTTGATCGCCACATTGCGGGCGAACCACGGCAGCTCGGCGAGCTGGCGGCCGACGTTGACGAGGCGGGTGCGACCGCGCAGCGGCTCCGGCTGGCGGCGGTACTCGGCGAGCGAGCCCTGCCGGCCCCGGTAGCGCCAGCTCCGCGAGGCGACCAGCGTGGCACCGATCGCCGCCGTCACCCCGACCGACGAGAAGGCGTCGTGGACGAGCATCGTTCCGCCCGGCGACACCCGATCGCCCCAGCGCCGGATGTCGTCGCGGGCCGGGCCGAAGCGGTGGGCGCCATCGATGTGCAGCAGGTCGACGGGCCCGTCCACGTCGCCGAGAGCGTCGTGGCTGAACTTGCGGACGTGCCGCACCCGGTCAGCCACCCCGGCGCCCCGCAGGTTGGCCACGAACGCCTCGCTGTCCGTGGCGGCGGCGGCGGCGAAGCCGTCGATCTCCCGCGGCCCGCGATCGTTGCCGGCATGGGGATCGATCGCCACCACATCGACCCCTGCCGGTGCGGCACGGGCCAGAGCGATGAGCGAGCGCCCGCGGAAGCTGCCGATCTCGACGATGCGGCCCCCGAGGCGTACGTCCGCCGCCAGGTCCGCGGCCCGCGCCAGCTGCTCCGGGCTGAACCAGCCCTCTACCTCGGTCGGCTCCATGGGCGCCCTATGCTACGTAGCCTTGTGCCTGAGCGGGGGAGGATGACGACAGTGAGCAACGGCGCGGACGACCGGGACCTCCCGGACGTCCCCGGTGAGACGGTCGCGAAGATCGGCGACCTGGCGGCGTCCGCCGGGGTGCGGCGGGTGCACGTGCTGGCCTGGCGTGACCTCGACGACGTCGAGGCCGGCGGTTCCGAGATCCACATCCACGAGGTCGCCCGGCGCTGGGCGGCGGCGGGCGTCGAGGTGACCCAGCGGACCTCGTGGGCTCAGGGCCAGCCCACCGACGCGATGCGCGACGGCTACCGGGTCATCCGCCGCGCCGGCCGGTACCAGGTGTTCCCCCGGGCCGCTGCCGCCGAGCTGCTCGGCCGCAGCGGCCCCCGCGACGTGCTGCTGGAGATCTGGAACGGGATGCCCTTCTTCAGCCCGCTGTGGAACCCCGGCCCGCGGGTCGTCTTCCTGCACCATGTCCACGCCGAGATGTGGGACATGACGCTCGGGCCCGTGCTGGGACGAGCGGGGCGGCTCCTCGAGCGGCGGCTGGCCCCGCCCCTCTATCGCCGCTCCACGGTGGCCACGCCGTCCGAGTCGTCGAAGCGCGAGATCGTGGACGAGCTGGGCTTCTCCCCCGCGCAGGTGCACGTCGTGCCCGACGGGGTCGACGGCCGCTTCTCCCCCGGCGGCACCCGCTCGCCGCATCCTCTGGTCGTCGCCGTCGGTCGCCTCGTACCCGTCAAGCGCTACGACCTGCTCGTGCGGGCCGCCCACGCCGCTCGCCGCCGCGTGCCGAACCTGCGGCTCGACATCGTGGGAGAGGGCTACGAGCGCCCACGCATCGAGGCGGTCGTCGACGAGCTCGGCGCCCGCGGCTGGGTGACCCTCCACGGATTCATCGACGAGGCCGAGAAGATCGACCTCTACCGCCGCGCCTGGATCGTGGCCTCGGCGTCGGCGCGGGAGGGCTGGGGCCTCACGCTCAGCGAGGCCGCCGCCTGCGGCACGCCGGCGGTCGCCACCCGCATCGGCGGTCACATCGACGCCGTCGTCGACGGCGTCGGGGGAGTGCTGGCGCCCGGCGACTCGGACTCGCTCGGGGAGGCCCTGGGCCGGGTCCTCGCCGACGACGAGCTGCGGCGTCGGCTGGGCGACGGGGCGCGCCGCCATGCCTCCGAGCTGACGTGGGACCACACGGCAATGGGGCTCATGCGGGTGGTGGCCGACGAGGTCTCGCGCCGCCGTGCCCGTCGCCGATGACGTCGCCGCCGCGCGAGCTTGCGGTGGTTGACCCCCCCATAGGGGGGACGACTACCGCAAGTTCGGGCGGGCGTTGGCGGACGACCGAGTCGTTCCGCCTCCACCTGGCCCTGGGCGCGGTCGCCTACGTTCCCCTGCTGCTCACGCAGCAGGGCTGGGTGAGCGCCGACACGAAGACGTACCTCTACCTCGATCCCGGACGGCTGCTCTCCCGCGCCTGGTCGATGTGGGATCCGTCGATCGGGCTGGGCACCGTCACCCACCAGACGGTCGGGTACCTGTGGCCCCTGGGGCCCTACTTCTGGTTGGCGGACGCGGTCGGGCTCCCCGACTGGGTGGCCCAGCGGCTCTGGTGGGGCACGATCATGTTCGCCGCCGGCGCCGGCGTCGCCTACCTCCTGCGCACCCTCGGCTGGCGGGGCACGGGCCTGGTCGTCGCCACGTTCAGCTACGCCCTGTCCCCCTACCTGCTCACGCTGGTGGCCCGGCTCTCGGTGATCCTCCTGCCCTTCGCGGCGCTGCCCTGGCTGGTGGCGTTCACGATCCGCACCGCCCGCACCCGGGGCTGGCGCTACCCGGCGCTGTTCGCGCTGACGGTCGCCACGTGTGGCAGCGTCAACGCCACCGCGCTCCTGCTGGTGGGCGTGGCGCCGGCCCTGTGGCTGGTGCACGCCACGTGGGTCGCCCGCGAGGTGACCCTGCGCCGGGCCGCGCTGGCGGTGCTGCGGCTGGCGGTCCTCACCATCCCCGTGTCGGCCTGGTGGATCGCCGGACTCACCGTGCAGGCCACCAACGGCCTCGAGATCCTCCGTTACAGCGAGACCGCCGAGATCGTGGCCCGGGTGTCGGTCGCCCACGAGGTGCTGCGGGGCTTCGGCTACTGGTTCTTCTACGGCGAGGACCGCCTGGGTCCGTGGATCGAGCCCAGCGTGACCTACACCCAGAACCTGCCCGTCCTCGCCGTCACCTACTTCCTCCCCATCGCCGGGCTGGCGGGCGCCGTCGTGGCCCGGTGGCGCCACCGGGCCTACTTCGTGATGCTGGCCGCCGTCGGCACGGCGCTCGCCGTCGGTGCCTACCCGTGGGAGGACGGGCCGCCCTGGCCCTGGCTGGTCAAGCAGTTCCTGCTGACGGACGTCGGGCTGTCCATGCGCAGCCTGCCGCGGGCCTATCCGCTGGTGGCGCTGGGGCTCGCGGTGCTGCTGGGGGCGGGGATCACAAGCGTCGTACGGCGCTGGCCCGGCCTCGGTCGGCCGGCGCTCCTCGCCGGCGTCGCCGCGGCGATCCTGGCGATGCCGCCGCTGTGGCTCGGCCGGTTCGTGCCCGAGAACCTGCGGCGCCAGGACATCCCCGAGTACTGGCAGGCCGCCGCCGACGACCTCGACGCCCGGGGCCACGACACCCGCGTGCTGACCGTCCCCGGCAGCGACTTCGGCAGCTACCGCTGGGGCAACACCGTCGACCCCATCCTGCCCGGGCTGGTCGACCGCCCCTCGGTCCAGCGTGAGCTCATTCCCCACGGCTCCCCGGCCTCGGCCAACCTGCTCAACGCCCTCGACCTGCGGCTCCAGGAGCGCACCGCCGACCCCGACAGCGTCGCTCCCATCGCCCGGCTGCTCCGCGCCGGGGATGTGCTGGTGCAGAGCGACCTGCAGTACGAGCGCTACAACACGCCCCGGCCGCGCAACTTCTGGGACTTCATGACACGAGCCCCAGGCCTCGGCGACCCCGCCGAGTACGGCCCCGGCGAGCCCAGCATCACGGTCCCCGACGTGCAGCTCGACGACGAGCTGGCGATCCTCACCGACCCGGACCTGGAGGATCC
>DASQUY010000008.1:0-3230 GCA_035641055.1 Acidimicrobiales bacterium
CGCGGTGAGCGCCGCGGCCACCGCCCCGACGTCCGACGGCCGCCGCACGACGATCCCCGTCTCGCCGTCCAGCACCGCCTCGGCCGCTCCCCCGCTGGCCCCGGCCACCTGTGGCACCCCGCACGCCGCCGCCTCGACGAAGACGATCCCGAAGCCTTCCTGCTCGAGCCCGCCCCAACGGTTCCGGCACAACATGGCGAAGGCGTCGGCGCACCCGTACAGCTCCGGCTTGTCGTCCTCGGGCACGCGACCCAGGAGCCGAACGGGCGCGCGGGTGCGGGCCACGAGCCGGTCGAGGCGCGGGCGATCCCGGCCGTCGCCGCCGATCGCCACGACCAGGTCGGGCCGGCTCGGCGCCAGCCGCGCCGCCGCCTCGATCAGCACATCCATCCCCTTGCGGGGCACGAGGCGGCTGAGGCTCACCACCAGCGGCTCCTCCTGGGGCAGGCCGAAGCGAGCGCGCGCCTTGGCCCGCTCCTCGGCGTCCAGCGGCCGGAGCCGGTCGGTGTCGACACCCGGGGGCACGATCGTGGTGGGGAGCGCCCGCCCCGCCGCCCGCTCGGCCTCGGCGGCCGGGTATCCGCCGGCCGCGATCACCTCGGTGGCCCCCCGCAGCACGCGACCTAGGAGCCGGCGGCCGATCGGCAGGCGGCCCGGCACCGTGACCTCGGCCCCGTGCAGCACGACACCGTAGGGCAGCCGCAGTCGGGGTCCCACCAGGCCGACCGGGAGCGCCGGATCCAGCACGACCAGCCGCGCCCCGAGCTCGGCGGCCAGCGCGTCGATGCGCCGGGCGAGCGACGGCGTCGGGAACAGCATCTTCTCGCTGACCCGGTGGACGGGGAACGGCTGGGCGTCGTCCCAGGCGGCGGCGCCGTCGTACGGCGTCGTGAGCACGGCGAAGTCGCCGGGGTCGAGCCGCCGCCACAGCTCCCAGAGGTACGACTGGATGCCCCCCACCTTGGGTGGGAAGTCGTTGGTGACGAACAGGTGCGTCAAGGGCTGCTTCCTCGCCTCGCAACGATCGGTTCGACCGGCGCCTCCAGCTCGGCGCGCACCAGCGGATCGCCGTCGGCCGCCACCGGTGCCAGCAGATCGTCGCGCCCCAGGCGCCGGGCGGCCCAGACGGCGTGCCCACGCACCACAGGGTCGGGGTCGCCCAGCGCCCGCGCGAGCGCCGCCAGGGTGGCGGCGTCGCCGGGATCGCCGACGTTGCCGAGCACCACCAGGGCGTTGCGGCGCAGGTAGCGGGCCTGCCGCCGAGGCACGTACCAGCGGCCGTAGCGGGCGAGCAGCTCCTCGTCGGTCGCCGCCAGCATGTCGAGCAGGTCGGCGGTCGGCCCGGCAGCCGCTCCGTCGGCGTCGGCCGTGCCACCTCCGACAGCCGAGCCGTCGGGGCCGGCGCCGGCGCCGGCGCGGCGGTTGGGCGGGCACACCTCCTGACAGTCGTCGCAGCCGTAGATGCGGTCGCCGAGGATCGTCCGGTACTCGTGGGGGAACGGTCCGTCGTCCTGGAGCAACCACGCCAGGCAACGGCGGGCGTCGACCACTCCCGGGGCGACGATCGCTCCCGTAGGGCAGCCGTCGAGGCAACGCGTGCAGCCGCCGCACCCGTCCTCCACCCGCTCGTCGCTGGCTGCCAGCGGCGCGTCGGTGATGACCGACCCCAACACGAACCAGCTGCCGCGACCCGGTAGGAGCAGGTTGCTGTTCTTGCCGTACCAACCGAGCCCGGCCCGGTAGGCGGCCTCGCGGTCGACCAGCGCGTTGTCGTCAGCCACCACCCGGGTGCGCCAGCCCGCCGCCTTCAGCTCGTCGGCGATGGCGCCCAGGGCGGCACGGAGCGTCGCGTAGTGGTCCTCCCGGGCGTAGCGGGCCACCCGGCCCTGGGGCCGCCCGGTGCCGCGCTCGGTGCCACGCTCGGCGTCATCCTCGGCGTCGTCGCAGGAGTCCTGCAGGTAGCCGCGAGCACCCACCACGATGGCCCGGGCGTCGGGAAGCGCCCGGCGCGGTTCGGTCGACCGTTCGGGCCGTCGGTAAGTGAAGGCCATGCCCCCGTGCATCCCCGCGGCGCGTCGACGTTCGAGGTGGCGCCGCGTGGTGGCGAACGGCTCGGCGGCCGCCACACCGACAGCGTCGAGCCCGTGGGCGCGCCCGAGCGCCACCAGGGCGGCGACCTCGGGCAGGTCGGGCACGTGGGCGGCCCGCCGAGGACCGCGAATCGCGACTGTGGGCACCGAGCCATCGTGCCGGTCACCCCGCCGCCCGGCAACTTCCGCCGGCCGCGTCGATAGCCGGGCGCCGTACGTGGCGCAGACCGGGGATCAGGCCCGCCCGGGCCAGGTTGCGCAGGGCCCGCGCCTCGGCGAGGTCGAGCACCAGCGCCTCCCCGGGCCCGCGGGAGCACACGAAGGTGACGACACACTCGTCGCAGCGCTTCGTGTGCTGCAGCGCGCAGGCGTCGCAGTCGATACATAGGAGGCCTCCACGGTCGTGATCTGCGTGATCGTCGAACATGTGACCGACCCTACGCACGACCACTGACATTTTCGGGACGGCGGGCGCCGCCAACCGGCCGTCAGCCCACGACGTCGTCGGTGACCTCGACCGCGGCGCCGGTGCCGCACCATCGGCAGGTCACCTCGTCGACGGACTCCTCGAGGACGACCTCGTCCTCGATCCGCAGCTCGCCGCCGAGCGTGAAGTGGTGGAAGGCGCGTGTGCGCCGGGACGCCACGACGTCGAAGCGGGTGAGGTTGCCGCAGGCGGCACAGCGGTAGCGCGTGACCATCGGCCGGGCAGCCTACGCTGCCGTGCCGTGCTGACCGCGTTCGTCCTGATCAACGCCGAGCCCGCCCGCATCGCCGATCTGGCGTCCGACATCGCCGAGGTCGAGGGTGTCGCCGAGGTCTACTCGGTGACCGGCGAACTCGACCTCGTCGCCATCGTCCGCGTGCGCCGCCACGACGAGCTGGCAGAGGTCGTCACCCGGCGCATCGCGGCGTTGCCCGGGATCGTCCACACGACGACGATGATCGCCTTCCAGGCGTACTCACGCCACGACCTCGAGTCGATGTGGGGCCTCGGCATCGAGTGAGCTAGGCGGCGTCGTGGAGCGTGTGACGGGCATCGGGGGCGTCTTCCTGCGAGCCGCCGACATCACTGTCGAGGTCGACCCGGAGCGGTACCCGAACGGTCGGTTCGCTCGGCTCGCCGATCCCGACGGCAAT
>DASQUY010000009.1:0-4486 GCA_035641055.1 Acidimicrobiales bacterium
GACCTCGTGGACCTGTCGGCAGCGCCCGGCAGGCCGCCGGACGCCGACTCGCCGGTCACCCGCTTCACGCGGCGCGGCGAGCTCGCCCTCGCCTACCAGGTCCTGGGCGAGGGACCGATCGACCTGGTGTTCATCCCCGGGTTCACCGGCCACCTGGAGGTCCGCTGGGAGGATCCCACCCTCTCCCGCCTCTTCCGGCGCCTGGCGGTCGGATGCCGGCTGGTGCTGCTCGACAAGCGGGGGACCGGCATGTCGGACCGTGCCGGAGGCTACCCCCCGTTGCCAGAGCATGTCGACGACGTCCTCGCGGTCATGGACGCCGTCGGGTCGCGGCGAGCTGCGCTGTTCGGCGTCATCGACGGCGGCGCGATCGCGTTGCTCACCGCCGTGGCCCACCCCGACCGCGTGGCCGGCGTGGTCACCTACGCCACGGCTCCGGTGCTCAGCGCCTCGGACTACCCGCCCGGGGTGACGCGCGACCAGCTCGCCACCCTGCAGACCCTGTTGAGCCGGCTGCTCGACGTCGACGAGGTCCTGCCCCTGTGGGCCCCGAGCCGGGTCGGCGACGCCGCGTTCTCCCGCTGGTTCACCCGGTACATGCGCATGGGAGCGGGGGTCGGCGGCGCCGCCGAGATCGTCCGGCGCCTGCTGGAGATCGACCTGCGGGAGGCGTTGCCGACCGTGTCCGCGCCGACGCTCGTGCTGCACCGGCGCGGCGACCGTGCCATCAGCGCCGGCAACGCGAGCTACCTGGCCGAGCACCTCCCGAACGCCCGGCTGGTCCTGCTGCCCGGCGAGGACACCGTCCTGTGGGCCGGCGACGTCGACGCTATCGCCGCCGCGATCCAAGCCTGGTTGCCAAGCCTCGGGCCCAGCCTCAGCTCACCCCCTGTGAGCCGGCACTCGTCCCAGCAGCAGGCTGCTCGATAGTGGACCGCATCTGAGCTGCTGCTGGCTGCCGAGGAGGTGCGCCGGATCGACACCTGGTCCGAGCGCTCCCCACCCGGTGATGCCATGGTCAGACGCCGCAAAAGTGTGTACAGTTTCCGTCGAGGAAGGGAAGGCGTGCCGTGATCGAGCTCGAGGACATCGCCTACGTGCGGTCGGGCGTCGCCGACCTGCCGGCCGCCGTCCGCTTCGCGACCGACGTCGTCGGGCTCGAGCTGGTCGCCTCGGACGAGCCGGGGGTCGCCCACCTGCGGGCCGACGCCCGCCACCATTGCCTGGCCCTGGTCGCCGGCCGGTCCGGGGTCCTCGCGTCCGGCTTCACCGTCGCCGACGGCGACGCCCTTGAGGGGCGGAGCGCGCGCTGGGGATCACCGAGTTCGGTCACCTGTGCCTGGACGCGCCCGACGTCCACGAGGCCTACCGGTTCTGGTCCGGGACCTTCAACGCCAAGGTGTCCGACTGGATCGGCGATGCGGCCCGCCTCATGCGGATCGACCCCGTGCACCACAAGCTCGCCGTGTTCAAGGGCGATGGGCCGGGGCTGTGCCACATGAACTTCCAGGTCGCCTCGATCGACGACGTCTTCCGGAACTGGCACTTCCTGGTTGACCACGGCGTCGAGATCGAGATGGGGCCGGGCCGGCACCCGCAGTCGACCGCCGTGTTCATCTACTTCCTCGGTCCCGAGCGTTTCACCTACGAGTACTCCTTCGGGGTCCGCCGGATCGAGGACGACGCGGCGTGGCGGCCGCGGACCTTCGACCCAGCCGAGCCCGGGTCGATCGACATGTGGCTGGGGCCGACGTCGCGACCCACGACCCAGCCGCAGGTGCGCGAGGACGCCCCGCCCGGGGACCCGGCCCCGGTGCCGGCGGTGCTCCCCGCGTCGCGATCTGGTTAGCCGGCCGACGCCGCCTGCAGCGCCGCGCGGTCGCCGCCCTCGGCCAGGGCGACGGCGTTGGGGACGGCCCGCGGGGTGTAGTCCGGCGCGTACTCCGAGAGCACCCGCAGGGCCGTGCCGGCCAGGTGGTGGGCGAGCCCGGTGAGGGCCGCGCCGCCGTCCCCGGCGGCCAGGGCGTCCAGGATGGCCGCGTGCTCGGCGTCAGCCGCGGTCTGCCAGTCGGTCGGCTCGGACTGCTGGTAGATCCGGATGTAGCGCGCGCTGCGGTCCTCGAAGGTCTGCAGCGTGCGCAGCAGCGGCTCGCCCGCCCCGGCCGTCATCACCCGGTGGTAGGCGTGGTGGGCCTCGAACCACCCGGGAAGGTCCCCGATGCGCGCCGCCCGGCGCATCGCGGTGAGCAGCCGGCGCGCCTCCCGGCGCTGCTGGGCGCCGATCGTGTCCAGGGTCATCGACAGCGCGAGCGTCTCGAGCAGGATGCGGCAGGCGTAGTCGCCGTCGAGCTCGACCGGGTCGAGGCCGGCCACCCGCATCCGCTGGTTGGGCTCGAACTCGACGTAGCCCTCCTCCTGGAGCATCCGCAGCACCTCGCGCAGCGGCGTCCGGCTCACGCCGAGCTGCTCGGCCAGGGCCACCTGGGACAGCTTCGTGCCGGGCGGGATGCGCCCGTCGAGGATGCACTCGCGCAGGTACGCGTGCAGCCGGGGGATCGCCTGGCGGGCCTCGGGGAGGTCCAGGCGCACGATCCCGGGGATGCGGGCTGGCGAACGGGCCATAGGCGCATTGTTCCACGGAAGCTCGCAACTGCATACACATCGGCCCGAGTCTTACGCTCAAGCTGCTGCGCCGCTCGAGCAGGGTCGAGCCGCGCTAGAGGCCGGCTACGTCGGCGGCCAGGAAGACATGATCCTCGACGTCGCGATCCGGCTGGCCGAGCAACGCGACGGCGCGGTGGCAACCCGCTGATCGGGCACGCCTCCAGGGCGCCCGGTCAGGCCGCGGCGGCGGCGCGGCTCAGGGCGATCACCTTCGCGGTGGCGGTGGCGGTGGCCACGACCTGTCCCTGGGGATCGAAGAGCGCGGCCTCCAGGAACACCAGGTCACCGTCGCGGTGGACGACCCGTCCCCGGCCGATCAGCCGGCCGGGGCGGACCGGCCGCAGGAAGCTGACGCTGAGCTGCAGGGTCGACTGGAACTGGTCGGGCGCCAGGGTGGCCAGCAACGCCGGCCCGACGGTGTCATACAGCATCGCGGCCACGAACGCGCCGAGCACGTTGCCGCTGGGGTTGGTGAACGCCTCGGTGGGGTGGAACGCGAGCTCGATCGTGCCGGCGTCCACGTCGGCGTCGATGAACTCCAGGCCGAGGGTGGCGGCCGCCCTGGGCATCGGGGCCCGCCCCTCGATCCCGTCCCAGAACGGGCCAGATCGCTTGCTCATGTTCTCCTCCTTCGCCCGGTCGTCCGGGTGGCTACGGCCAGGCTAGGAGGCAACCGCGCCGGCGTCTTGAACGGAATTGATCTCGTCCCCGTCCTCAGCTCGGCGTCTCGCGGAGCCGTTCGGCCAGCCGCCGGCCGTCGGGGCCGAGCACCTCGACCACGCCGTCACCTTCCCGATGCCGCGATGGCGCAGCGGAAGGTCGCCGCGGTCAGGGCTTGGGCGGAGCGGCCTGGGGCAGCTTGTTCGAGCCTCGGGTGGCCGCCGGGGCGGACGGTGGCGGGACGACCGGGCCGATGTCGCCGTCGGGGGCCTCGTCGAGGTCGACGATCACCGGGGCGTGGTCGCTGGGCCCGCTGCCCTTGCGGGCCTGCCGGTCCACCCAGGCCGCCCGCACCCGGCCGGCCACCGGCGCGGTGGCCAGCACCAGGTCGATCCGCATCCCCAGGTCCCGGTGGAACATGCCGGCCCGGTAGTCCCAGTAGGTGAACACCCGCTCGGCCGGCCAGCGGTCGCGCACCACGTCGTGGAGGCCGAGCGCCTGCAGCTCGGCGAGGGCCGCCCGCTCCGGCGCGGTGACGTGGGTCTGGCCGACGTAGGCGTCGGGGTCGAACACGTCGGCGTCGGTGGGCGCGATGTTCATGTCCCCGCACACGACCGCGTCCTGCGGCCCGGCGGCGAGCTGGTCCCGCAACGCGGCCAGCCAGGCCAGCTTGTAGCGGTAGTGCTCGGAGTCGGGCACCCGCCCGTTGGGCACGTACACCGACCACACCCGGATCCCCCCACAGGTCGCCGCCACCGCCCGCGCCTCCTGCCCCGGGAACCCCGGCCCCCCGGCGATCCCGCGCACGACGTCGTCCAGCCCGACCAGGGAGAGGATCGCCACCCCGTTCCACTGCATCTCCCCATGCAGCGCAACCTCATAGCCCCGCCCGCCGAGCTCCTCTCCCAGCAGACCGGTGAACGCCGCATCCCCCAGCTTGGTCTCCTGCAGGCACACCACATCCGGCCGCCGCTGGTCCAACCACGGCAGCAACCTCGGCACCCGCTGCTTGACCGAGTTCACGTTCCAGGTCGCAATCCGCACGTGGAGATGATGGGACTCGAACCCACGACCCCCTGCTTGCAAAGCAGGTGCTCTTCCAACTGAGCTACATCCCCATGCTGACCTGCAGTTTTGCGCAGCGTCGCGTCTCATGCACGGT
>DASQUY010000010.1:0-3602 GCA_035641055.1 Acidimicrobiales bacterium
CGGCCGGGAGGTGAGCAGGTCCAGGGTCGCCAGGGTGGCGGCGGCGGCCATGACCGAACCGTTGAAGGTGCCCGAGTGGTTGACCGCGCCGCTGCCGAACCGCTCCATCAGGTCGCCGCGACCCGCAAGCGCGGACACCGGCCACCCGCCGGCCATCGCCTTGCCGTATGTGGCCAGGTCGGGGACCACGCCGAAGCGCTCGGCGGCACCGCCCGGCGCGAGCCGGAAGCCGGTGATCACCTCGTCGAAGATCAGCACGATGCCGTGGGCGTCGCACAGCCGCCGGACCTGGGGCAGGAAGCCATCGCGCGGCTCGATGGCGCCGGCGTTGCACATCATCGGCTCCATGATCACAGCGGCGATCTCCTCGCCCTGCTCGGCGATCCGGTCGGCGAGCAGATCGGCGTCGTTCCACGGCAGCACGACGGTGTCGGCGAGGTGCTCGGGCCACTGGCCGGCGCTCGCCGGCCCGGGCGTGGCGCCGTCGACGGCGACCAGCACGTTGTCGAGCCAGCCGTGGTAGTGACCCTCGAAGCTGATGAACTTGCGCCGTCCCGTCACCGCCCGGGCCAGTCGCAGCGCGGCCTGCACCATCTCGGTGCCCGAGAGACCGAACCGCACCATGTCGGGCCACCGCAGCACCTCGCACAGCCGCTCGGCCGCTTCGACCTCGAGGGGGTGCTGGGCCCCATACACGATGCCGTTGCGGCAGGCGTCGGCGACAGCGGCCATCACCGGCGGCGGGGCGTGGCCGAGAAAGTTCGGCCCCTGCCCCAGCAGGTAGTCGATGTACTCGTTGCCGTCGACGTCCCACAGGCGCGCCCCCTCGCCACGGGCGAAGAAGGCGGTCGCCGAGGCGAGTCGCACGTTGGAGCCCACGCCGCCCGGCAGCCGGCGCAGGGCGCGGGCCCGCAGCTCGGCCGCCCGTTGGTTACCCCTATGACGAGTCGTCGGGCGCATCGCCCCCCCCGAAGTCGTCGCCGAGCTTGTCCGCCACCTCCTGCAGCGCCGCGGCCACCTCCTGGACCTGCCCCAGCGGGAACCGGGAGACCGGGGCACTGAAACTGAGCGCCGCCGGGAACCGGCTCCGCAGGATCGACACCCCGACGCAACGGCCGTCCGGCTCGTTCTCGCCGTTGTCCAGCGCGTACCCCCGCTTGCGCACCCGGGTGAGCTCATCGAAGAACCGGGCCTCGTCGGTGATGGTGTTCGGGGTCAGCGCCGGCATGCCGGTGCCGGCCACGATCGCCTTCACCCGATCCTCCGGCAGGTGCGCCGTGATTGCCTTGCCCAGCGCGGTGGAGTGCACGTGGTCGCGATCGCCGGGGCGGGCAGCGAGCCGCATGCTCTTGGGGCTCTCGACGATGTCGAGGTAGATCACCCGTGTGCCGTCCAGGAGACCGAGGTTGACCGTCTCCTCGAATCGGTCCCGCAGCGCCTCGAGCCGGGGCCGGGCGCGCTGCGCGAGCAGGTCCAGCCGGCGCGCCTGCAGGGGGAGGAAGGCGAGCCCCAACCGGTAGTCTCCCGACGCCGCATCGCGCTCGATGTAGCGGCGGGCCTCGAGCGTCGCCAGATAGCGGAACGCCGAGCTCTTGGGGAGCGCCGTGACCTGCGCGACCTGCAACAGCGACACCCCGTCTGGTCTCTCGTGGAGCAGCTCGAGGATGTCGCACACCCGCTGCACGGCACGGATCGAGTAGGCGTTGTCCGGCTCCATCACCCCTCCTTCCCACCGTCCCCGAGGTCCCCGACGTCGATGGCGATGGTCTTGAGCTGCGTCATCTCCAGCAGCGTGTACGTACCGCCGATGCGCCCGATCCCGCTGCGCTTGCCGTCGAAGCCCCCGAACGGAGTGTGAGGCTGCCAGTACGCCGAGCCCTCGTTGATGTTCACCACCCCGGTCTGGAGCCGCTCGGCGACCCGCAGGGCCCGATCGAGGTCGCGGGTGAAGACGGCGCCCGCCAGTCCCAGGGGCGCAGCGTTGGCCAGGCGCAGGGCTTCGGTCTCGTCGGTGAAGGACATGACCGGCGCCACCGGCCCGAACGTCTCCTCGTCGTGGAGCTTGGCCGTGGCCGTCAGGCCGTCGATCACCGTGGGCTGGTAGTACAGACGCGTCGGCAATCCGCTGGCCCGCCCACCGCCGCACACGATGCGGGCACCTTTGGCCTCGGCGTCGCGCAGGTGCTCGTCGACCTTGGTCGCGGTCGGCTCGTTGGTCAGCGGTCCCATGGCGGTCGTCGGATCGAAGGGCGAGCCCACCCTGACCTGGCCGGCCGTCTCGACGAGCCCGCCGACGACCTCGTCGTGCACCGACGCCTGCACGAGGATGCGCTCGGTCGCATCGCAGACCTGCCCGGCGTTCTCGAAGCAGCCGAACGCCGTGCGCTCGATGGCGTGGGGCAGGTCGGCGTCGTCGAAGATGACCGTCGGGCCGTTGCCGCCGAGCTCCAGCAGCATCGGCTTGCCGGCCGCCCGCGTGGCCACGATCTCCCCGGTGCGGGTGCTGCCGGTCAGGCCGATGGCGACGATGCCCGGGTGGCACGCCACCTCGTCACCGACCTCTGCCGGATCACCGAGGACCAGGTTGAGCGTCCCGGCCGGGACGCCGGCGTCGAGGAAGCACGCGGCGAGGTGGCAGGCCGACAGTGGTGTCCACTCGGACGGCTTCCACACCATGGCGTTGCCGCTGGCCAGGCCGGCGGACAGGTATTCGCTGGGGATGGCCACCGGGAAGTTCCACGGGGTGAGGATCCCGTAGACGCCGCGCGGCTGGCGCATGGTGAGGACGCGCTTGCGGGCGTCGGCGCTGGGGATGTAGGCGGACTCGAGGCGTTTCACGCCTTCGGCCGCGTCCCGGAACATCCCCGCTGCCACCTCGACCTCGGGGAGCGCCTGGGCGGCGTAGGGCTTGCCCTGCTCGAGCGAGATGTCGCGGGCGACCTCCGCCTTGCGTTGGAGCAACAGGTCGGCCACGCGGTGCCCGAGATCCGCACGCTCGAAGGCGGTCATGCGCACCAGCCGCACCGCGGCCTGCGACGCGGCGGTGACCGCCCGGTCGACGGCATCCCGTGCGCCCTGGTCGACCGTGGCGATCACCTCGCCGGTGGCGGGGCTGCGCAACTCGACGGGATCGAGCTTGCCCTCGACCCAGCGGCCCCCGATGCACAGGGTGATGCGACGAACCGGTTCAGTCCGCGCGGGTTCAGCCATCGTCGTGCCTCCTCTCCGGTCGTTGCACGGGCAACGGCTCGTCGACGAGCCGCCGGGCGAACGCCAGCGCCCGCTCGTAGGCCACGGCGACCACGGCGTCGCCCAGCTCGAGGCTGGCCAGTCGGGGGTCGCCGAGGGCGCCGTTCTCGGTCCACTCGTCGAACCAGATGGCGCGGTCGACCTTGGGCCCTGGCGGTTCGGTCAGCGGCTCGCGGGCCGGCCTCGGCCGAGGCTCGGCGATGCGGTCGGCGAGCACCCGGTCCGGGACGAGCGCCAAGGCGACCGAGGTCTCGATCTCGCAGGCGTGGCCATAGCGCCGGCTGGTGACCAGCTCGGCGATGCGGTCGGCGGCGAGATTGGCCCACATCACGGCGGCCACGATGCAGTCCAGG
>DASQUY010000011.1:0-3277 GCA_035641055.1 Acidimicrobiales bacterium
TGTAGGGGCCGCCGCAGCGCAGCGGGGCCTGCACCGAGAACGGGTGGATCGAGGCCACGTGCGCGGTGGTGCCCCGGTGGTAGTTGAGCCGCAACAGCGGTCGACCCATGGCGGCGCCCCTACGCGGCCAGCATGGTTGCGGGCGCCAGACCGAACGGCAGCGCCCCGGCCCAGGCCAGGTCCTGGCGACCGTCGAGCACCCGCAGCTCCATGCCGGCTTCATGCGCGAGCTGCTCGACGATCTCGGCGTGCGCCTCGAGCTCGTCCTCGCTGGTGGCGGCCACGGTCACCAGGCCCGCATAGCCCATCTCGGCGAACCCCGCGACGATCTCGCGCTCACGCTCCAGCAGCGCCTGGGTGGCGCGTTGGTGCCGGGCGTCGATGCGTCGCCCCTTTTCCTCCTTGATGGCGGCATCGGATTCGAGCTTGACCAGGTCCCGCTCGATGCGCCGCCGCGACCGGTAGGTCGACACCGGCACCATGGCCACGGTCATCGTGCGGGTCAGCCCCGTGGGCGACAGGAACGACTCCAACCACGCCGGCGGCACCGCCAACCGGGGCCACGACGCCACCCACCAGGTGCGCTGCCAGGTGGCGTCCAGGCGCACCGACCGCCAGCGCGACTCGACTGCCAGCGGCCCCGCCGCCGCGGGCGTCACCAGGCCCAGCCGCTCCCCCAACCGCGCCTCGCCCCGGCCTGCGCCGGCGGTGGGATCGACATGGGTACGCAGCGTCCGCCACAGGCCCATCGCGTCGATGGGCTGGGACGCCTCCAGGCCCGCCGAGGCCAAGGCTCGCAGCAACGCCTCGGTGGCGACGCCCAACGCGTCGGCCAGTCGCTCGGCGCGGCTGCCGCCCCGGCAGCGCAGCCGCTCGGCGGTCACGGTGATGCTCAGCGCCACCTCATGGGTGGTCGCGGTCGGGGCCCGCTGCTCGAGCAGCGCCCGGTAGCTGGCCTGGGCCGCCGGGTGCGGGGTGCCGCCCGGGCGCCCGGCAAGCCGCGCCGTGTGGCCCGCCAACCCCGAGGGGCGGACCAGGTCCGACCAGCAGATGTGCGCCACCGTGCCCCCCTCGGTGGCGAACTGGGACAGCACCTCACCCCAACCCGCCACCAGCCGCTCCTGTTCGGCCCGGTTCTCCAACAGGAACTGGGCGCCCCGCATCGGCACCAGCGCCGTCAGGGCGTGGCGGCGGCCATCGTGCACCGCCGCCAACACCCCGCTGCGCCACGGCACCTCGACCACGTCGAGCCCGGCCAAACACGGCGGCAGCGGCGGCGGCCGCACCGTGTCGACGGGCCACAGCGGCAACGGCGGCGCCCAGCGACGGCCCCGGGTCCAGCCCGACCACAACCACCCCCAACCCAACGGCAGCCACTCCCACGCCGCGTGGCCGCCCACCCGGGCAAAGCACAGCGCCGCCGCCGCCAGGACCGGCAGGGCCGCCACCAGCACCGGCACCCCGGCACTGATCGCCGCCACCGCCACCAAGATGCCCCCGCCCAGCAACCCGGACTGGACGACCCCCAACCCCAAGAACACCCCCGACGTATCCAGGGGCTCCAACCGATACAGCCGTGGCTCAGCCACCACTACCTCCAGCGACCCGTCCGCGCCCCGTCGACGCGTCGCCGGGTTGACGGCGCGCCGCCCCGCCGGCCCCGGCAACCCGCCCGCGCGGCGGAGCTCCGCCCGGCGCCGCCTGGGCCTCGACGGCGGCCCGCAGCGATGTGGCCCCGCCCGTGGTGACGACCGTCCCGACGTCGCCGGGCCCCACCCCCGCTGGGTCAGACGGCGCGCCGGCGGACCCGGGAGCCGCGCGCACCGGCGCACGCGCGGCTCCCGCGCCAGCGGCCGTCCCGGGGGCCGCCAGCCCGGCCGCGCCACTGCCCGCCGGGCCACCGGTGGGCGCCGCTACGGCGGCGCCAGCGACGGGCGCGGGGTCGGGCTGGTTGGCTACCGGCCGCCAGCCCGCCGGCGGCCGAGCGCCGCCGCTGCCCCCGCCGCGGCCCGGTGGGGGTGGCGAACCGGGGCCCGGCCCGGACGGGCCCCCCGACGGCGGGGGAGCGGATCCGGGTGGGCCGGGCGTGGCCGTGATCGCTGCGCTGCCGCGTTGGGCCAGGCGGGCGAGCCGGATCCCGGTGAGGCCTTGGCCGTAGTAGGCGAGGCTGGCGGCCTGGGTGCCGCCGCGCACCGGCATGCCCCGGATGCCCTGGGCGACGACCGCGGCTTCGGCCATGGGCAGCAGCCGGGACACCAGCAGCGGCGAGAACGCCGAGATGCCGAACGCCGCCAGCGCGGCGAGCAGCACCCCCACGGCTTGGGTGACCGAGCCGCCGGGGTCCTCGGCGAACACCTCGGGTGGGGGCAGGGCGGTGATCTCGCCGCCCGATCCCGCCCCCACCGCGGCCGACGCCGCCACCGCCAAGGCGATCGCCATGGCCAGCTTCGACAAGATGAGTGCGACCAGCAGCTGCAGCAGCTTCTTGGCGACGCCCTCGAGGCTGGGCCACAAGCGGGCGGCGAACACCAGCGGCGCCAACGCCACCACGATGTAGATCAGCGCCCCGCGGACCGCGAGCTCGGCCACCAAGATCAGGCCGGCGAGCACGGTCACCAGGCCGAGCAGCACCACCACCAGGGCAGCAGCCGCGCCGCCCTGCAGCGACGCCAGGGACGTGACGACCGCGGTGAAATCGGCGATGTCGTCCTCGAAGGTGCCCAACACGAACGTCGAGAGCTGGTCGGTGAGCCGGATGAGGGCCTGGGTCACCGTGACCAACCCGACCATGCCCAGCACCGACACCGGCAGATCCAGCGCGAAGCGGCGCAGCATCCCGGCGATGTCGCCGGCCAGGACGCCTTGGGCGATGCCCGCCAACAGGAACAGCAACAACAGGGCAGCGCCGATCGCCACCGTGGTCCCGTAGGGGCCGTCGTCGGCCACGAACCAGTCCGCTTGCACGTTGGGGTCGGTGGAGTCGATGAAGAAGTTGAAGACCCCGCCGATCACCCACACCACCGCGTCGGTCACCCACGCCGCCAGGCCCCCGATCAGGGCCTCGAACCCCGCGGTGGCGACCCCGCCCACGAACCCGGTCACCTTGTCGATCACCCAGCCGACCGGGTTCGGGAACCCCCCCAGGATCACGGCGCCGGCTCCTCACCCACCCGGGTGAACCCTGCGAGCGCCTCTGCGAAGGGCACCGCGTCCCAGGGCTCATCGCGGGGACTGGCAATCGGGGTCGGTCCCGGACGATCCCCGATCGCCGTCACCC
>DASQUY010000012.1:0-10546 GCA_035641055.1 Acidimicrobiales bacterium
AGCGGTGAGCCGGTCGGTCCTGGGCTCGGCTGGCAGGACCTACGGACGGTGGGGGCGTGCCTGGTGTGGCAGGCGGAGGGCCTGCGCTTCGCCCCCAACGAGTCGGCCACCAAGCTCGCCCACCTGCTGGACGAGGCCGACCCCGACCGCACCCGCGACCTGTGCTTCGGCACCGTCGACACCTGGATCGCGTGGCACCTGTCCGGCGGCGAGCTGCACGTCACCGACGTCTCCAACGCCGGCGTCACCGGGCTGATGCGGCGGGACGGCTCGGCGTGGGATCCCGCGATCCTCGAGGCGCTGCGGGTGCCCGCCTCGACGCTGCCCGCGCTCGTCGACACGTCGGGGGTCGTGGGGACCGCGGGCGCGCTGCCGGGCGCTCCCCCGCTGGCGGCGCTGGTCGGCGACCAGCAGGCCTCGCTCGTGGGGCAGGGCTGCGTTCGCCCCGGGCTGGCCAAGGTCACCTTCGGGACCGGGGGGATGCTCGACGTCTGCCTGGGGCCCGAACGGCCGGCGTCCGAGCGTCAGGGCAAGGCGGGTACCTTCCCGATCGTCGCCTGGCGACGCGGCGAGGACCTGACCTGGGGTGTCGAGGCGGTCATGCTGGCGGCCGGGACCAACGTCGAGTGGCTGCGCCACGACCTCGGGATCATCGCCACGGCCGAGGAGTCCCACGACCTCGCCGCGGCCTGCGACACGGCCGGCGGCGTGATGTACGTCCCGGCGCTGCTGGGGCTGGGCACACCCCGCTGGGACTACGGCGCCCGGGGCACGTTGCTCGGCATCACGCGGGGCACCGGGCGCCCCGAGCTGGTGCGAGCGGTGCTCGAGGGCGTCGCCCACCGCGGCGCCGACCTGGTGGAGGCGGCCGAGTCGGACGCCGACCTGACGATCCCCCGGCTGCGGATCGACGGCGGGATGAGCGGCAACCCCACGTTCGTCCAGGCGCTGGCCGACGCCGCGGGGCGACCGGTGGAGGTGTCGCCCGAGCGCGAGGCGACGACGCGGGGCGCCGGCTTCCTGGCGGGGCTGGCGGTGGGCATCTGGTCGGACTGGGACGACATCGCCGCCACCTGGCGGCCGGCAACCGTGGTCGAGCCCGCCCGCGCCCTCGATCGGGACCGGTGGCGCGAAGCTGTCGAGCGGGCGTCGGGCTGGGAACCCGACCTCAGCGCCATCAGCTTCTGAACCTGGCGAAAGGTGAGGGGTGTGAGACGATCCCGGCGGACGATCGGGTTGGTGGGGATAGTGCTCGTCGTGCTGGCCGGGGCCGCGTTCGCCGGCTGGTGGTTCCTGTTCCGCGACGACGCGCCGCCCGAGGCCGACATCGAGACCGCCGGGGAGACGCTGGACGAGGCGGCGGGGTCGGGCGGTGAGGCGCCGGAGGACTCGGAGGCGGCCGACGACCTGGAGGGCACGTGGACCGTCGACCCGAGCATCGGGTCGTTCGACGACTTCAGCGGCACCTGGGCCGGCTACCGGTTCCGGGAGGAGCTGGCCAGCATCGGGGCCAACACCGCGGTGGGCCGCACGCCCGACGTCACCGGCACGATGACCGTGGACGGCGACCAGGTGACCGCCGTGGAGGTCGAGGTCGACCTGACGACTCTCCAGAGCGACCAGAGCCAGCGCGACAACGCCCTGCGCACCCGGGGCCTCGAGACCGACCAGTTCCCCACCGCCACGTTCACGCTGACCGAGCCGATCCCGTTGCCCGAGGAGGTGGCCGACGGGATGCCCGTCGAGGTCGCGGCCACGGGCGAGCTCACGATCCACGGGGTCACCAACGAGGCGACGATCGACCTCGAGGCCGAGTTGCGGGACGACGCCGCCGCCGTCGTCGCCAGCGCCCCCGTCGTCTTGGCCGACTACGAGATCGACCCGCCCACGGGGTTCTCGGTGCTGTCGGTGGCCGAGGAGGGCAGCTTCGAGCTCCAGCTGTTCTTCACCCGGGCGTAAGAACCCAAGGGTGCGCCGGGGTAGCCTGATGTCGACGGTGAGCCGGCCGGGTGGTCGCGGCGCCGGGAGGCGTCGAGGAAAGTCCGGACTCCACAGGGCAAGGGTGCTGGTGAGAGCCAGGACGGGGCGACCTGCCGGTTCAGGGCAACAGAGAGCAGACCGCCGATGGCGGGGTGCCGGGTGACCGGTGGCCCGCACAGGCAAGGGTGAAACGGTGCGGTAAGAGCGCACCAGCGTCGGGGGCGACCCCGGCGGCTGGCAACCCCCACCCGGAGCAAGGCCAAGCAGGGGACGGCTGGCCCGGCCGATGTCCCCAGGTAGGCCGCACAGATGGATGGCCACCGGGCGGCAACCGCAAGGGACCCGCCCACAGAATCCGGCTTACAGGCCGGCTCACCGTCACCCAAGCAACCGCGCTTGAAGAAAAAATGCCGCCATAGGCCGAAAAATCTTCAAAGACGCCGTCAGTCCAGGTGTGCCACCTCGTTGAACGACCGGAGGGTCGGTGCGGGGCCGGTGACGGCGATGCGGCTGATCGACGCCGGCGCCACCCACAGGCGCCAGGCGATCTCGTCGCCCACGCTGAGTGCCCAGGCCACCGCCGCCTTGACGGGCGACACGTGCGTGACCACCACGACGTCGCGGTCACGGGCGTCGGGCGCCAGATCGGCGCACGCCGCCCGCACCCGCTCGCCCAGCGCCGCCAGCGACTCGCCCCCTTCGGGCGCCCACGACACATCGGCCCGCCACGCCACCCAGGTGGCGGGGGGGACGTCGCCGCTGGCGAGGCCGTCGAAGGCGCCGTAGTCCAGCTCGATCCAACGTTCGTCGACGCCGACGTCGAGCCTGGCGCCGGGCGCACACGAGGCGGCGACCGCCTCGGCGGTCTGCCGGCACCGGGCCAGCGGGCTGGTCACCACCCGCGCCACGTCGAGCGACCCCAGCGCCGCCGCGAGGCGCACCGCCTGGGCGCGGCCCTCGTCGTCGAGGTCCGGGTCGGCCCGACCCAGCAGCAGACCCCGGGCGTTGGCCTCCGTCCGGCCGTGTCGCACGAGGACAATCACGATTGCCTTCCGTCGCGTGCCAGAGGGCTCACGGGACGGCCACGTCGCGGTCGAGTTGGCCAGTGCGCCGGAAGCGCCGCCAGCGGGGCGCCTCGTTGAGCCGGAACCGACGCCAGCACCACCACAGGGCCGCCGCGCCCGCCAGCTCCAGCAGCGCATCGATCCACGGCCACCGCTCCAGCTCCGGCAGCTCGGCGGTGCTCCACGAGACGCCGCGGAACGGCCACCAGAACGCCTCCGTGTCGGCCCAGGCGCCATCCAACAGGAGGTGGACGAACATGCCGATCGGGATCGCTACCAGGCGACGCTGCGCCAGCCGCCGCCGAGGTGTCGCCACCATCGCCAGGACGAGCACCGCCACAGCGCCGGTGACGCTGTGCAGCACGCGCGGCTCACCGAACGGCAACTCGGCCAGCGGCACCAAAGCCCCGACGATCACCAGGCGGTAGTCGACGGCCGGGCTCCTAAACACCAGCCACACCAGCACGAACGCGCCCCCGGCGAACCACAGGAACACGGAAGGGTCGCTCCTGGAGAAGGTCAGTCCCGGACCAGGAGGCGCCCGCACTCCTCGCAGTACACGGCCTCGTCGAGCGGCAGCTTGCGGATGCGGTCGACCTCGACGGCCGACAGCGCCAGGTGGCACCCCTGACACGTCGGTCCGACCAGCCGGGCGATGGCCACCCCGCCGAGTCGCCCTCGCAGCTTGTCGTACTCCGGCCACAGCTCCGCCGGCACGTCGGCGGCGGCGGCTTCCCGGTCGGCACGGGCGCCGGCGAGCTGCCCCTCGAGCTCGGACTCGGCCTCGGCCAGCGCCTCCCGGAGCCGCTTCCCCTCGGCGTCGAGCTGGGCCCGGCGCTCATCGAGACCGGCGCGCTCGGCATCGACCGGTTCGGCCAGCTCCATGATCTCGAGCTCGTCGTCCTCCAGCTGGCCGATGCGTCGGCGGATCGACGCCACGTCGTCCTGTAAGGCCTGCAGCTCGCGGGGATTGGTGACCGCGCCCGAATACAGCCGCTTCTCGGCCTGGTTGGCCCGATCGGTCAGCGAGGCGATCTCATCCTCGAGGCGCTGCTGGCTCCGGGAGAGCTCGTCGCGGCGCCGCTGGGCATCGGCGAGCTGGCCGTCGACGGCCGCCATGTCGTCCTCGAGCTTGGCCAGCTCGCCACGGATCGGCAGGGTCTGGATGCGGTGGTTCAGCTGATCGGCGCGGGTGTCGTGCTCCTGGACCGCAAGCAGCGACGTCCAACGGCTCATCAACCGGCGACCCTACCTGGTCGACGGGGTTGCGCCGCCAACGCGGGGGCGCGGCCGTTCAATCGTCGTCTCCCCCGCGGCCGCCACGTCCATCTCCGCCGCCCTGGCCGTCCTGGTTGCCCCCGCCGCCCTGGCCGCCGCCCGGGCGGGGCGGCTGCCGCCGCGGTGGCGGGGGCGGCTCCGGCTCCGGCGTCAGGTCCACGTCACCCGGCACCTCCAGCAGATCGTCGCCGCCCGGGACGGGGCGGGGGCCGGTGAAGCCCACGATCGGCGTGTTCTTGGTCGTGTGCCAGTCGCGCATGAAGTCGCCCCAGATAAGGGCCGGGTAGGAGCCGCCGGTGATGCCCGAACCCCCGTTGATGTGGATGGGGAACTGCGCGCCCAGGCCGCCGACCCATACCGCGGTTGCCAGGTGGGGGGTGAAGCCGACGAACCAGCCGTCGGTGGAGCTCTGATGGGTCCCCGTTTTGCCGGCGGCCGGCTGGCCGGTGCCGAGCGCCGCCGCGGTGCCGGTGCCGCGCTGCACGTTCTGCTCGAGGACGCGGGTCACCAGCCGGGCGGTCTGGGGCGAGATCACCCGCTTCGGCGCGGGCTCGTGCTCGTAGAGCACCTTGCCGTTGCGGTCCTCGACCCGCCGGATGAGGTACGGCTCGTTGTAGACGCCGTCGTTGGCGATCGTGGCGTAGGCCGAGGCCATGTCCAAGGGCGTGACGCCCGCAGTGCCTAGGGTCAACGACTTGTTCTGGGCCAGGCCGTCCTCGGCCGTGCTGGTGATGCCCAGGCGCTTGGCCATGTCGACCACGTTGCCCAGCCCAGCCACCAGGCTGAGACGGATGTAGGCGCAGTTCGACGACCGCAGCGTCTGGCCGACGATCGTGTCGACCTGGCCGCTACTACCCTCGAAGTTCTCTGCTTCGTAGGGATCGGGTTCGCCCGAGGGGTTGTCGAAGATGCACGGCCCTCTGCCGCTCACCCGGTCGCGGGGCGAGTGGCCCTGCTCCATCAGCGTGGCCAGCGTGTATGTCTTGAACGACGACCCTGTCTGCCGCTTGTTCTGCGTGACGAGGTTGAACTCCCAGCGGTCGAAACCCGGGCCCCCCACCATGTACCGGACCGCCCCCGTGTCGGGGACGACCGACACGACCGCCGCCGAGCCCTTGCCGGGCTCGCCGGTCTCGGGGTTGGTGCTGAACGAGTCGAACACGCCGTTGGTCAGCGGCAGGTTCCCGTCGCGGGCCGCCTCGGCCATCGCCTGCGCCTGGGCGTCGTACGTCGTGTAGATCCTCAGCCCGCTCCGGTCGAGGGACCGTCTCCGCTCCTTGCGGGTGTCGCCCAGGAACTCGAACTCCGGGTCGGTGAGCAGCTGTCCCTCCACCGCCGAGGGGAAGTAGTCGTCGGCCTTGGGGAGCACGTCGTGCACCTGCTCCGGCACCGGCGTGGCCTCCCGCCAGAACGTCGCCTCGTCCTCGGTCAGCGCCCCCACGTCGACCAGCCGGTCGAGGGCGGTGTCCCGCCGCTCGGCCGCCCGCTCGGGGAAGCGGATGGGGTTGCTCGAGCTGGGGTTGCGGATGAGGCCGGCCAGAAGCGCCGCCTGGCCGGGGGTGAGGTCCTCGGCTCCGACGCCGAAGTAGGTCTCGGCCGCGGCCTGGATGCCATAGGAGTGGTTGCCGAAGTAGACGGTGTTGAGGTACCGACTGAGGATCTCCTCCTTGGTCATGGTCTTCTCGAGCCGCGACGCCAGGACGATCTCCTCGACCTTGCGGTCGAGCGTCTGCTCGGTGCCCAGCAGGTCGAGCTTGACGAGCTGCTGGGTGATCGTGGAGCCACCCTGCGAGATGCCGCCGGTCTCGACGTTGGTCCGGAACGCCCGCAGCATCCCGCGCACGTCGAACCCGTCGTGGACCCAGAAGCCGGCGTCCTCGACCGCCAAGACCGCGTCGATGACGTGCTGCGGGAGGGTGCCGAGCTTCACGGGCTGTCGGTTCTCCTCCTCCCTGAGCACCGCCAGCAGCGAGTCGTCGACGGCGTAGACGTAGGAGCGCTGCGCCAGCGGGCCGAGGCTGACCTCGCGCGGCTCGGCCGTGCCGGCGTCGTCGAGCAGCCGCGCCGGCACGGCCATCGCCCCGACGGCGACGGCCAGCACCACGCCGGAGGCGACGATCACGAGGGCGAGCTTGGTGGCGATGCGCACGGTCGGTACCTGGCCGTTGCGGAAGAAGCGACTAGACCCTACCGAGCGTGCGCGCCACCGGAGGACGCGGCCGGAAGCTCAGGTCAGGAGAGCTGGGCACGGCGTTGTCCCCGGGCGAGGTCCAGGCTCAGACGGGCCGAGCCGTCGCTGACCTCGACCGTCGTGTCGGCGAATGCAGTCGAGCCGAAGGGATTGTCGAAGCGGTCGGTGCCGCCCAGAGGCACCTCGGCGCCGTCCACGGTGAGCGGGCCGGTCCACGCCAGCTGCAGCGTCCCCTCGGTGGGCGAGGCGTAGGTGACGTCGAACCCCTGGGACACGCCGCTCTCCGAGCCCAGATCCTCCACGTCGATGGCGGTGCTCGACAGGTCCTCCACGAAGGCGTCGAACGACCCCCACCGGTCCACGTCACCGACCTCGCCGATCCACACGTTGTGGGCACCACCTGGCGCCACCAGGTCGAACGGCTCGGTGAGCCCGTTGGTGAACGTGACCGCCGGGTCGTGCTCGCGCCACTCGGTCGGGCGCCACGACCACAAGGCGACGTAGCCGTCGCCCTTGCGCCCGAACGTCCACCCGTCGACCTGACGCACCTCGTCGAAGCGCTCGGTCGGGAAGTAGGCGTGCGTGAACGGCAGGTACGAGAAGGCCGCCAGCGGCCCGGCCCCCGGTGCGAACCGGGGGGCGTACAGGTGGATCGCCGCCGCGCCCTGCTGCGCGCTGCGGGGCATGGTGGCGCCGCCGTTCCAGTAGAGGTCGCCGTCCTCCCAGCGGTCGCCCGGGACATGTCTCCCGCTCCCACGGCCGCTCGGGCCGGGCTCGTTGCCGGGGTTGGTGGTGAACACGACCGCGTCCTCGTCGAGCGTGGCTTGCCAGGCGTGGTACTGGTGGCCGAAGCAGCCGGGTCGGTAGTCCTGGGCGGTCGACAGCATGGCGTGCGGGGTGCGCCACGTGACCGTGTCCACGGCGCTGAGCACCCCGATGTTGATCTGGCAGCGCAGGGTGTGGGCGAGCTGCCGCGCCACGTCGGGGTCGCCACCGGCCACGTCCGCCAGCGCCCGGTACGGCTGGAACAGGGCCGTCTCCCACAGGTCGTGCTCCTCGATGGTGGCCAGCGTGAGCGGCACGACCTGCCAGGCCGTGAGGGCCCCCCGCTCCCACCAGAAGGGGATGGCCTCGGGATCGGTGAACGACACCCCCGGCACCGGGGACTCCGGGTCGGTGCTGAACGGCTGCTCGAGGTCGAGCGGCACGCCCATGTGCTCCCGATCGACGATCGTCTGCGGGCTGTGCGCCACGCGAGCGATCACGGTCGGCAGGCGGTAGCGGTCGGCGGCGGCCAGCGCCGTGGCCGTGGCGTCCGAGCGCGACGGGTAGGGCTGGTCGGACGTCCCGAAGGCCAGCTTGACGGCGCCGAACGTGTCCTGGTCGCGGGCCCGGCTCTTGTCCTTCATGTACGACCGACCGTGCGTCACGCCCACGTTGCCCTGCACCTGGTGGAGGGCGAGGTCGTAGAAGACCACGTCGAGCATCGCCGCCGCCCGCTCGGCGAGGTCGCGCTCGGCGTGCTCGGTGAGCAACAGCAGCGCCTCGACGTCCTTGGCGTAGTAGACGTCGGAGTGCCATTCCGAGAAGCCCCAGGTGGCCTTCTCGTCGAGCCAGGCCTCGATGCGTTGGCGGCCCCGGTCGGCGTGGATCCGGCCCGTCTCGCCGGTGATCGTGAAGGTCTCGCGGGGCAGCGCCCGGCCCGCCAGGTACTCGAGGGCGTGGAAGATGACGCGGTGGTTCTCCGACCAGAACCACTTGTCGTCGACCACCTTCCTGTCGACCCCCTCGGGCAGCGGGTCCGTGTACCAGTAGCGGAAGTCCACGAACCGCTGCTCGATCGCCGCCCGCAGCCCGGCATCGAGCTCGCGCCGGTGGCCGTACCACAGCGCCGTGAGCCGCATCATGTCGAAGTCGCTGGTGTCCTCGAAGGCGTCGATCTTGGCGAAGACGTCGGCGAAGTCGTCGGCGCTGATGGCGGCGGCGTCGAAGCCGAACCGCCGGTCGCGCGCCGCCCGGGTGACATGCGCCAGCACGCTGACCGGAGAGGACGGGTTCAGGTCCTCGGTGGCGAACCGCAGGTACTCGTCCTGGCGCTCCCGCCACTCGCGCCGGTCGACGAAGCCGTTGCCCGAGCCGAGCTGGGCGCCGGTCCCCCCGCCGCCTCCCCCGCCACCAGCGGCGCCGGCGCCGTGGCACGCCATGGCCGCCATCATCGCCACCACGATCACTCCCCCAGCCCGGCGCATGGCCGGTCACCCTGCCATAGGGTGACGGCATGGCGCATCCCCGACCCTTCCGCTTCGGCGTGCAGCTCAGCCGCGCCGACACGGGCCCCGAGTGGGCCGAGCTCGCCCGCAAGGCCGAGGACCTCGGGTACTCGACGCTGTTCGTCCCCGACCACTTCGGCGACCAGCTCGCGCCCGTGGCGGCGCTCACGGCCGCGGCCGAGGCCACGACCGACCTGCGGGTCGGCCCGCTGGTGCTCGACGTCGACTACCGGCACCCGGTCGTCGTCGCCAAGGAGATGGCCAGCGTCGACCGGCTGTCGGGCGGGCGGCTCGAGCTGGGCCTCGGAGCCGGCTGGTTGGCCAGCGACTACGAGCAGGCGGGGATCGCCATGGACCCGGCCGGCGTGCGGATCGACCGGCTGGCGGAGGCTCTCGACGTCGTCGAGGGTCTCTTCGCCGCCGGGCCCGTCACCCACGAGGGCAAGCACTACCGCATCACCGGGCTCGACGGCCTGCCCAAGCCCCAGCAGGAGCCGCGCCCGCCGCTGATCCTGGGCGGGGGCGGGCCGCAGATGCTCTCGCTCGCCGCCCAGCGGGCCGACATCGTGGGCGTCAACCCCGCCATCCGGTCCGGGCGGGTCGACGCCGCCGCCGCACTGGACGGGGCCGCGGGGACGACCGACCGCAAGCTCGGCTGGGTGCGCGAGGCGGCCGGCGCCCGCTATGCCGACATCGAGGTCACCATGCTGATCTTCGCCTGCGTCGTGACCGACGACCGGGCGTCGATCATCGACACGATGGCACCCGCCTTCGGGCTGCCACCCGAGGAGGTCGGCGACCACCCGCACGCCTGGGTCGGCACGGTGGAGGAGATCTGCGACGACCTCGTCGCCCGTCGCGACCGGTGGGACGTGTCGTACCTCGTGGTCCAGGGCCCGGAGGCCATGGAGGCCGCAGCCCCGATCGTGGCCCGCCTGGCCGGCACCTGACGCGATGGCCGTCGTTCTGGGTGCAGCTGTGCGGTCACATGCCGCATAACTGCACCCAGTTTGCGTGAGGGAGGGCCGTGGTCGACCTCGCCTTCGCCGGTGCGGGCTTCGCGACGGCGATCCACGGGATGGCGGTCGCCGCCGTGCCCGACCTCCGGGTGGTGCGCGTGGCGTCCCGGACCATGCGCTCGGCTCGGCGCCGCACCCGGCAGACGGGGGGCACCGCCTGCACCTACGACGAGTTGCCCGGCGGCGCCAACGCGGTCGTGGTGGCCACGCCGCCGGCACAGCACCGACGCGAGGCCGAGCGCGCCGTGGCGGCCGGGGCGGTGGCACTCGTGGAGGCGCCGCTGGCGGCCACGCTCGAGGACGCCGACCGGTTGGCCGCCAGCGCCGGCGGGCGTGTGGGCTACGCCGAAGCCCTCGTCCACTCCCCCGTCGTCACCGAGGCGGTGGCGGCGTGCCGCCGCCTCGGCCAGCTCACCCACCTCGAGGTACGGCTGGCGCAGGGGCGCCCCGACTGGGGCGACCACCTGGACCCGTCCTGGGGCGGCGGTGCGCTGCTCGACCCCGGGGTGCACGCCGTGGCTCTGACGCTCCTGACCGCGGCCCCGGCCCGGCTCCGCCGCGTCCAGGCGCGGCCGCTCGACGGCCACGGCTTGGAGGTCGACGACGACGCCAGCCTGACGCTGGAGTTCGACTCGGGGTTGCGCGCCCAGGTGCGGGCGACGTGGCGGGCGGCGGCGCCAGCGTGGGATGCGCAGGCCGCCAGCCCCAACGGTGCCGTGCGTCTCGAGCTGGTGCCGCGGCCGA
>DASQUY010000013.1:0-5646 GCA_035641055.1 Acidimicrobiales bacterium
GGGCGAAGCGCGGGGCGGCCGCCGCGGAGCTGTCGTGGATCGACCAGGCGCTCGACCCCGACGTGCTGACCATCGGCTTCGCGCGCCGCGTGCCGTCGTACAAGCGGCTCACGCTGATGCTGTCGGACCCCGAGCGGCTCAAGGCGCTGCTGCTGTCGCCCGACCGGCCGGTCCAGCTCGTCTTCGCCGGCAAGGCCCATCCCGCCGACGCCGCGGGCAAGGAGATGATCCGCCAGATCGTGGCGTTCACGTCGGACCCGCAGATCCGCCACCGGTTCGTGTTCGTCGACGACTACGACATCGCCGTGGCCCGCGCCCTCTACCAGGGCGCCGACGTGTGGCTGAACAACCCGCGCCGTCCCCAGGAGGCCTGCGGCACCTCGGGCATGAAGTCGGCGCTCAACGGCGGCCTCAACCTGTCGATCCTCGACGGCTGGTGGCACGAGATGTTCGACGGCGAGAACGGGTGGGCCATCTCGTCGGCCGAGGACGTCGACGACATCGAACGCCGCGACGAGCTCGAGGCCAGCGCGCTGTTCGACCTGCTCGAACGCCAGGTCGTGCCCCTGTTCTACGAGACGTACGGGGGGCCCGTGCCCCGGCGCTGGCTGGCCAAGGTGCGCACGTCGCTGGCGTCGCTGGGCCCGCAGGTGAAGGCGTCGCGCATGATGGCCGACTACGTGGAGCGGCTGTACGAGCCCACGGCCGCCCGCACCGACGCGCTGGCGGCGGACGGCTACGCCCGGGCGCGGTCGCTGGCGGCGTGGAAGCAGCGGGTCGCGGAGGCGTGGCACGGCGTGCACGTCGACCGGGTCGAGGGCGACGTGGCGTCGGCCGAGCTGGGCGGGTCGCGGCCCGTCGAGGCGGTGGTCTCGCTCGGCGCCCTGTCGGCCGACGACGTGGACGTGCAGCTCGTCCACGGCCCGGTGGGCCAGGGCGACGAGCTGACCGAGCGCACCTGCGTGTCAATGCGGCCCGACGGGTCCGCTGACGCCGACCACGCCCGCTACGTGGGGACGCTCGACTGCGAGCGGGCCGGTCGCTACGGCTTCACGGTGCGGGTGGTCCCCCGTCACCCCGACCTGGTGGACTGCGCCGAGCTCGGCCTGGCCGCCTGGGCGTAGCCGCAGGCATTCTGCCCGCGCTGGCCTTCCATTGTGCAGATGAGCGCGGGCAGAAAGGTCGGTCGGCCCAGCCCCACCCGCTTCTGCCCGCGGTCACCCTCAATAGTGAGGGTGACCGCGGGCAGAATGCTCATTGCGGTCAGCGGCCGACGAAGCTCGCCTTGCCGGGGCCGTGCTCGAGGAACGAGGCGACGCCGATGCGGGCGTCCTCGGTGGCGAAGACCTCGGCGAACAGGTCCTGCTCCAGAACGAGCCCGGCGTCGAGCGACCCCTCCAGGCCGTGGTCGACGGCGCGCTTGGCGAGTCCCTGGGCGACGACCGCGCCCCGGGCCAGCTCGGCGGCGAGGGCCAGCGCCCGGTCGTGCAGGTCCTCGGGGGCCACGACCTCGTCGACCAGCCCGATGCGCAGCGCCTCCTCGGCGGCGACCTGTCGGCCGGTGAGGATGATGTCCTTGGCCTTCGCCGGGCCGATCAGCCGGGCCAGCCGCTGGGTGCCCCCGCCGCCCGGGATGATGCCCAGCAGGATCTCGGGCTGACCGAGCTTGGCCCGCTCCGAGGCGATGCGCAGGTCGCAGGCCAGCGCCAGCTCGCAGCCGCCGCCCAGCGCGTACCCGGCAACGGCGGCGATCACGCACCGGGGGATGGCGGCCACAGCGCCGAGTGCCCGCCGGAACTGCCCGCCGATGACCCGGGCCTCGTCGGGCCCGCCGAACTCGGCGATGTCGGCGCCGGCGGCGAAGACCCGGTCGCCGCCGGTGACGACCACCGCCCCCGGCGGGTCGTCGGTGAGGTCCTGCGCCGCCGCTTCCAGGTCGCGCAGCAGCCCGGTCGACAGGGCGTTCACCTTGGGGTTGTCGAGCGTGACGACGGCCACGCCGTCGTCACGGCGCTCGACGTGCACGAGCGGGGCGTCAGACATGCGCGCACCCTAGCCCTCGGCCCCTCCACCCGAACTTGCGGTGGTTACGGGGGCTATAGCCCCTCTATCCACCGCAAGTTCGGTTCAGGCGAGGAGCTCGTCGGCGGCGGTCCAGGGGTCGACGTCCCCTCGGGCCACGGCGTCCGCCAGCTCGCCGGCGCGGGGCCCGGCGGTCAGGCCCTCGGCCCGGGCGAGCAGCCGAGCCGCGACGAGCCGGCGGATCTCCTCCGCCGCCCGGCGCCGGCGCCGCTCCTCCAGCCCGCCGGTGGCCACCATGCTCTCCCGATGGTCGAGGACTGCCCGCCACACCTCCTCGACGCCCTCCCCCGTCGTCGCCGTCGTGCATAGCACCGGGGGGCGCCACGCGTCACCTGCCGAGCCCTCTGCGGACATGTCGAGCATGCGCCCGAGGTCACGGGCCGCCTCCTTGGCGCCCGGACGGTCGGCCTTGTTGACCACGAAGACGTCGGCCACCTCGGTGAGGCCGGCCTTGCTGGCCTGGACGGCGTCGCCCCACCCGGCGGCGACGACCACTACGGTGGTGTCGGCTTGGGCGGCGACCTCGATCTCGACCTGCCCCACCCCCACGGTCTCCAGGATCACGCACGGGTAACGGGCCGCCGCCAGCGCCCGCGCCGCCTCGGGGGCGGCCGCCGCCAGTCCCCCCAGGTGGCCCCGTGTCGCCATCGAGCGGATGAACACGCCCTCGTCCAGGGCGTGCTCGCCCATGCGCACCCGATCGCCGAGGATGGCGCCCCCCGAGAACGGGGACGACGGATCGATCGCGAGCACCGCTACCCGGTCACCGCCGGCGCGCACGACATCGACGAGGGCGCTGGTCAGCGTCGACTTGCCCGCTCCGGGGGCGCCGGTGACGCCGACCGTGGTGGTGTCGCCCCCCTCGCGGTGCGTGGCCCGGCCCACCTCGCGGGCGCCGTCGCCGCCCCGCTCGACGAGCGACAGCAGCCACGCCAGCGCCGCCCGGTCGCCGCTGCGAGCCGCCGCGAGCAGCCCGTCGGCCGAGGCGTCAGAGGCCGAGGCCAACCGACGTCTCGGTGGGCTCCCCGACGTCGACGACCTCGGTGACGCCGGGCACCCGGTCCTTGAGGATGCGCTCGATGCCGGCCTTGAGGGTGACGGTCGACGCCGGACACGAGACGCAGGCCCCCACCAGCTCGACGCTGACGACGCCGGCGTCGGCGTCGACGCCGCGCAGGAAGATGTCGCCGCCGTCCGCCTGGATGGCGGGGCGGATCGCCCGGATGACCTCGTCAACCTTGTCGGTATCGACCACGGGACTCCTCGGCGAGTCAGAGCGCGACGCATGGTCGCGAATCGGGGGCGTCACCAGCAACAACGCCCGGTGCGAGCGCCGTGTTCCCCGAGCGTAGGCGCGAGTAGCAACGCCGGCGCTGGTCTGGAAACCTGAACGGGTGATGGCGGCCCTGCTCGCACACCAGGGCGGTTGGGACGAGATCCTGTTCGTCGCCGTCCCCATCCTCATCTTCGGCAGCCTCCTGGCGATCGCCAACCGTCGCGCCTCGCGCCTCGACCAGGGGCAACGGCCCGGCGACGACATCGCCCGCGACGATCCCGCCCGGGACGACCCCGCCCACGACGACACGCGGTAGCGGCCAAGTGCCGCACCTCACCGTCGCCGAGCGGGTGGACCGGGCGGGTCGGGACCGGATCTGCTCGCCACGTCACGACGTCGTCGAGGAGCGGGCCGGCGGCGACGGGCTGTTCGTCCTCGCCCACGGCCCCTTCGCCCGCTACCGGCGCACGGTCCAGGTGACGACAGACGACGGCGCGGTCGACCGGTTTCAGGTCACGCAGCGCTTCGACTACCGCCTGCCGGCGGGGACCTGGCGCTTCCTGATGAACCACCCGATCCGGCGGGCGCTGCGCCAGGGGCCGCGTCCCGACGGACGGCTCCCGTGGTGGTACCCGCCCCAGCGTCCCGACGCCCGCGCCGCCTCAGTGCTGGGCATGCTGGCGGCGCTGTCGCTCGTCGCCGGCTACCACGGCACGTTGCTCACCCAGACGATGAGCTTCGCCGCCGACGAGTTCGGCGCCGGCACCACCGCCCAGGGCGGCGCCTTCGGGGCCGTTCGGGTCGGGGCGCTGTTGGGCATCGTGCTCGGGGCACTGGCCGACCGGCGGGGCCGGCGTCTCCTGCTGGTCGCGTCGCTGCTCGCCAGCATCGGGGCGACCGCCGCCGGGGCGCTGGCGCCGGACCTGCCGGCGCTGGCGGCCACGCAGCTCGTGAACCGGGGCACGGCGACCACGGCCGCCGTGCTGCTGACGGTGATCGCCGCCGAGGAGATGCCCCCCGGCGCCCGCGCCTACGCCCTCAGCCTGCTGTCGATGACCGGCGCGCTCGGCGCCGGGATGGCGCTGTGGGTGCTGCCGGTCGCCGATCTGGGCTTGCGGGCCTGGCGGATCCTGTACGTGGTCCCGCTGGCCTTCGTGCCACTGGTGCTGCGCCTCGGCCGGCTGATTCCCGAGAGCCGGCGCTACGAACGGCCCCACCGCACCGTGCCGCTGGCCGGCCACTACCACCGGCTGGCGCTGCTGGCGGGGGCGGCATTGCTGCTGTACGTGTTCACGGCCCCGCAGTCGCAGTTCCGCACGGAGTTCCTGCGCGACGAACGGGGGATGTCGGCGCTCGCCGTGTCGCTGTTCGTGATGACCACGTCGACCCCAGCGGGGATCGGCGTCGTGATCGGCGGGCGCCTCGCCGACCTCAAGGGGCGGCGGGCGGTCGGTGCCGTGGCGGCGTCGGTCGGCGCGGTGCTCCTGGCCCTGTCCTTCACGCTGGCGGGCCCGGCCATGTGGCTGGCGGCCACGCTGGGCTCGATCTTCACCGCCGCCCTCGTCCCCGCCCTCGGCGTGTACGGTCCCGAGCTGTTCCCCACGTCGCTGCGGGGCCGGGCCAACGGCATCATCACCACGGTCGCCACGGTCGGAAGCGTCAGCGGCCTGGTCGTCGCCGGCCTGCTCGTCGACGAGCTGGGCTCGTTCGGGTGGGCGCTGGGCCTGCTGGCCATCGGGCCGCTGGCCATGGCGGCGGTGGTGCTCCTGTTGTTCCCGGAGACAGCCTGGCGCGAGCTCGAGGACCTCAATCCCGAGGACCGACCGGCCGCGGCGCCCGGCGGCGTGCCCGTCAGAGCGCCGTGACCCAGCCCGCTACGGCGACGGCGACCTCCTCGTCGGCGCCCTTCAGCTCGTGCCGGCCGCCGTCGATCCAGGTATGGGTGACGGTCCCGGCGATCGAGGCGGTGTGGGTCTCCAGCTCCTCGGGGGACCCGAACGAATCCCGGGTCCCGGACACGAACAGGCACGGCACCCTGATGTCCCCGAGGTGCTCGGTGCGGAGCCGCTCGGGCCGGCCCGGCGGGTGGAGGGGGTAGGAGACGAGCACGAGCCCGGCCGCCGGGAGGCCCTCGGCCACGGCCAGGGAGCACATGCGCCCGCCCATCGACCGCCCACCCAGCACCACGGCGCCGGGATCGACGCCGGCCGAGGCGGCCAGCGCCGCTGCCTCCTCGCGCACGCAGGCGATCAGCTTGGCGGGACGGTCGGGGGCCTTGCGGCCCTCCC
>DASQUY010000014.1:0-5659 GCA_035641055.1 Acidimicrobiales bacterium
GACTGGCCGCGCCGGTTCAGTGAATCGTGGATGGTCGTGGTCATTCGGGGAACTCCTCCCCGCCCTCTCTCAGCTCAATGAATCGACTGCTCGATCCGCCTCAGCTGAGGTTGACACAGAGGGGGGACCCTCATCGCACGACCCCGATGACATCCGGGTGTACTTCCACGACAAGACTCGGCTAGTGGTCGAGATCCAGCCTCGGCACGGCTGACTCCAACGCCGAGCTGGCAGAGTCGCTAGCGATAGGGTTTGCGACGTGGGCTACAAGGGGCCACTGCCAGATCTGCCCGAGCCACAGCCGGACCGACAACGACGCATCCTCGATCCAGCCGAGATCGAAGCGATGCTCACACCACACGAGCGAGCCCAGCAGCCATTGGTCGAAGCGGCCGATCGCATCCAGCTCCTGGTCCACGACGCGAAATACGGCGGCTTCGCCAGCCTTGCGTTGGAGCACCACCCGCCCTCGGTAGTCCTGTTCTGGAAGGGAACGCTTCCGCGGCCAGTCCGGGATCTGATCGATGAGCTGCGCCCGACCGCACGTGTCGTGGTCCGTGACGCCGCCTACTCGCAAGACGAGTTGGCCGAGGAGGCCCACCGGATCATCGACCATTACCGATCTCACAGCGGCGTCAAGATCTGGTCAGTTGGTCCGCTCCACGACTGCAGTGGCCTGGAAGTGACGATCGATCGGTCGACGGACCTCACACGCGCCGAGCGCGAGATCAGAAGTCATATGAAGCTCAAGTTCACGGTGGGCGGACCAATCATCGCCGCATAACACGGCAAACGTGCCCGTCATTCGGCGGCGGCGTAGCGGCGTCTGAGCCGGATGGGCAGACGAATGTCATTTCTCGACCTGATCACCCTCGTCGTCCACGACTACGACCCGGCCATCCGATTCTTCGTCGATGTGCTCGGGTTCGAGCTCGTGGAAGACACGCCGTCATTGACCGACGACGGTCGGCCCAAGCGTTGGGTCGTCGTTCGGCCACGCGGCGGTCAGACGGGCATTCTGCTGGCGCGGGCGGACGGCGACGACCAGGCCGCGGCCGTGGGCAGACAGGTCGCCGGACGTGTCGGATTCTTCCTCCGCGTGGACGACTTCGACGCCGTCTACGACCGCATCGTCGCAGCCGGGGTCGGGCCGGTGGGCGCACCGCGCACGGAGCCCTACGGCCGCGTCGCCGTCTTCCACGACATGTCCGGCAACCGCTGGGACCTGCTCGGCTCGGCGTGACGGGGCACCTACCGGCGCGACGGCCGCACGATCTCGCCCGGCCCGCCCGGGGGACCGGGCGCCCCGGCCTGGTCGGGCACGACGCGGTCGATGTCGGCGAGCAGGCGGTCGAGGTCCGGCCACCACGGGCCGGGGCGCAGATCGGCGAGCTGCTCGACCACCGGGATCGACGGGCGCCCGGCCACGACCCGCGTCGGGGCGGCCGAGGCCAGGACCCCGAGGAACCAGTGCCGCCAGGTGGCGCCGAAGCCCTCCGGGTCCATCACCAGGTAGTAGTCGGGCAGCTCCACCGTGCGCGCCCGCCAGCGGGCGAGCGTCTCGTCGACCGCCACCTCGAGCTCGCCAGGCGCCCCTTGGCCCTCGAAGCGCCGGGCCCACGAGTCGCCGACCCACGCCAGCGGGTCGGCGTCGTGCAGCAGGTAGGGCGTACCCGTGCGCCGCGCCTGCTCGTGCGCCTCGCGGGCACGCTCCAGTGCCGGCGCGCCCGCCTCGGTCCGCAACACCCGGACGTTGGCGGCATGCACATGCTCGAGCGGATCGGCCTCCCCCGGGGCCACCACGGCGACGACGGTCGTGTTGGCGTTGAGCACGGCACGTATTGTCCCTGCCGATGGCCACCGAGAACGACGTCCGGCGGATCGCGCTGTCCCTTCCCGAGACCATCGAGAAGTCCTGGCACAACACGCCGGGCTTCCGGGTGAAGGGCAAGGGTTTCCTCCGCATCCGCAGCGAGGCCGAGGGCGGGCTGGTCGTGTTCGTCTCGGATCTGGGGGAGAAGGAGGCGCTGCTCGCCTCCGAGCCCGACAAGTTCTTCACCACGCCGCACTACGACGGCTACCCGACCGTGCTGGTGAACCTGCCGGCCGTCGACGTGGACGAGCTGCGCGAGCTCATCGTCGAGTCGTGGTTGCTGAAGGCGCCCAAGCGCCTGGCCGCCGCCCACGAGGCGGAGCTGACCGGCGGCGACACGACCTGACCGGGGCGGCCTCGTCATCCGTCTCGTCGCGCCGCCGGCCCGGAGTGCCTCGACGCCTAGAGTGATCGATCTAGAGCCGGCCCAGGGGAGACTGTCGTGTACAAGGCAGCGGTGCGCATGCTGATTCGCCGGTCCATCGGGGCGTTGAACCAGGGTCGCTACGAGCCCGCCGTGGCCATGTTCGCCGATGATGCGGATCTGACCTTTCCCGGCGACAACCCCTTGGCCGGGCAGCATCGGGCTCCGCAGGCAAGACGGGAGGCGTTCCCGACGCACCGCGGCCGGGACGAGATCGAGGCGTTCCTGCGCCAGTACGTCGATCAAGGGGTCCAGATGGAGATCGAGGACATCCTCGTCAACGGCCCGCCGTGGAACGCCAGGGCGGCGGTACGTGCGCACGTGTGGATCCCAGGCGCAGACGGCCGCGACGCCTACGCCAACCGAGTCGTGATGATGGTTCGGTCGTCGTGGGGCAAGATCCGCAGCCAGGAGGACTACGAGGACACCGAGCGGGCGTCGGCGTTCTATCGGGCGCACCCCGACGTCGCCGCGGCGGCGCGCCAACGCTGACCGGCCGCGCCCACCGGTCGGCCGTCAGTCCGCGTCGTCGCTGGTGTCGTCGTCGCCTTCGCTGGCGACGACCTCGAAGTCGCGGTCGAGTTGGACGTCGACCTGGCTGCCGTCGTCGAGCGTGACCTCGACCTCGTAGTAGCTGTCCTCGTCCTCGACTTCGGTCTCGGTCACCCGTCCGCCACCGGTGTGGGCCAGGGCGGCGTCGCTCGCCCGCTCGAGGGCAGATCCGCTGATGGGGGCTTCGTCGTCGTCGCCGGCACCGGAGGCGACGGCAGCGCCGGTGCCTCCGGCGGCGACGACGACGATCGTGGCGGCGGCGAGGATGACCTTGCTTCTACGCTGCACGGTTGGAACCTCCACGGGGTGGTTGTCCGATCGCGGGCTCGACTAGCCCGATGATGCGCCTTGTCGGCTGAACCTTCCCTGACTGGCCCGACATGAGCCAGCGGCTCGGGCGCCATCAGCGTGCGTTCGCGTCAGGCGCCCGGTCCGGCCCCGGCGTGAACTCGACGAGCTCGATCCGGCCCTCCCCGCCGGCGGTCGTCACCTCGAGGACCGTGCCCACTCCCGGGGCGTAGTACTTGTCCTCGGTGACGTCGGGCTCGAGGGGGTTCCACTCGGTGATGACCAGGAGGTCGTCGAAGTCCTCGTACGCCACGCTCTCTGACACGTCGAGGCCGCTGACCTCAGCGAGGTCCTCGGCCTCGCCGGCGTAGTACTCCTGCCGGTAGGCGTCCCCGACCGTCGGGTCGGCCGGCATGACGATGCCGGGCAGGGCGCCGTCGACGCCGGCCTCCCACGAACCTTCGGTGCTCGACACCTGGCCGTCCTCGTACTCCCGCGAGTCTTCGCCCAGGTACCAGACGTTGCCCTCACGGTCTTGGCCGAACCAGTCGAACGTGTCCTCGGCGAGCTCTCCGTCGACGTGCACGGTGTCGCGGACGACGACTGCGGAGATGCCCATGACCTCGCGGCGGTCGTCCGTGACCTCGACCTCGATCCGTTCGGTCTGACCCTCGTCGTTGCCCTCGTACACCCATCGGGAGCCCGGACGTAGCGGCAAGTACCGGTTGTCGATCTCGTCGACGAAGTCCGCAGGGTCGATCTCGGGCCGGTAATCGCCGCCGTCGCCGGGGTCGATCACCGGGGCGGCGTCGTCCTCGGCGGGAGCCGCCTGGTCGGTCGCGCTGGTGTCGTCGCCGCACGCGGCGGCCCCGGCGACGGCGAGGGTCACGCCCAGCGCCACGGCGAGCGGCGGGCGCAGGCGGGGAGTGGGGTCGTTCATGGCGCTCCTCCCGGCGGCATCGCCCGGATGATGCGCCGGAGCGGTTGAATGAACGCTGAACGAGCGTCGCGCCCGCCGTTCAGGATTCAGCGGCTGTTCAGCGAGCGTCGCCCACGATGCTCGGGGCGGCGAGAGGTCGAGTCATGAAGCTGTTGCTCGTCGAGGATGACCGGAAGATCGCCACGGCGGTGAAGCGGGGGCTCGAGGCCGAGGGCTTCACCGTCGAGGTGGCGCTCGACGGTCACGACGGGCTGTGGATGGCGACGGAAGGCGCCTACGACCTGGTCGTCCTGGACATCATGCTCCCCGGCAGGAACGGCTACCAGATCTGCGCCGATCTCCGGCGGGCGGGCGACTGGACCCCGATCCTCATGCTGACGGCCAAGGACGGGGACCTCGACGAGGCCGAAGCGCTGGACACCGGCGCCGACGACTACCTGACCAAACCCTTCTCGTACCCGGTTCTGCTCGCCCGGGTCCGGGCGCTGCTACGCCGGGCCACCGGGCAGGGGCCGGTCCCGCTCGACGTCGGCGCCCTGCGCATCGACCCGGGAGAACGCCGCGTGTGGTGTAACGGCACCGAGGTCACTCTGACCGCCCGCGAGTTCGACGTGCTGGAGTTCCTGATGCGCCGGACCCCTCGGGTCCTGTCCAAGCACGAGATCCTCGCCGGTGTGTGGGAGCTCGACTTCGAGGGCGACCCCAACATCGTCGAGGTCTACATCCGCCGACTGCGTCGCAGGATCGACGAACCCTTCGACCGACGCTCGATTCAGACCGTCCGCGGCGTGGGGTACCGGCTCACCGGCGATGACGACGTCTGACCCGATGACCGCCCGCCTGCGGCGGCTGTTCGCCTCGATGCGGTTCCGCGTGACCGCCCTCGCGGCACTCGCCGTGCTGGCGGTGTTGGTGTCGGCCGGCGTGGGCCTGGTGATCGCCCAGCGGCGGATCCTCACGCAAAGCGTCGACGACACCTTGACCCAGCGGGCGGACGACATCGCCGCGCTCGTCGCCGACGGGCTGGCCGGGTCGCTCCCTGGGACGAGCGACGACGACACCATCGCCCAGGTCGTGTCGGACGACGGGGAGGTGCTCGCCGCCAGCCCGATCATCGCCGGCGCACCGGCGCTCGCCGATCCGCCTGTCGCCGGCCGCGGGGAGTCGCTGCGCACGGTCGACGATGTGCCCGTCGACGACGACCCGTTCCGGGTTCTGTCCCGTCGCACGGACGGCCCCGGCCGGCCGCTCGTGATCCACGTCGCCGGCTCCGTCGACGATGTGGCCGAGAGCACCGGCCTGTTGGCGTCGTCGCTCAGCATCGCCATCCCGGTCGTCGCCGCCGTGCTGGCGGCGCTCATCTGGTGGCTGGTCGGCCGGACGCTGCGCCCCGTCGAGCAGATTCGGGCGGAGGTGGCCGACATCGGCGGCTCAGAGCTCGATCGCCGCGTACCCGTCCCGGCGGGCGGCGACGAGGTGGCCCGGCTGGCCGCCACGATGAACGACATGCTCGACCGGGTCGAGCAGGCGTCCCTGGCGCAGCAGCGCTTCGTGGCCGACGCCTCGCACGAGCTGCGCAGCC
>DASQUY010000015.1:0-5556 GCA_035641055.1 Acidimicrobiales bacterium
CCCCCTCGAGCGCTGCCAAGGCGACCACGTGGTGGCCTGGTCCGACGGCGGCATCACGCATCCCGACAACGGTCGGCTTGACTGCGGCTACCACAACCGGTGGCGCTGGGCCCACGGCGACCCCGGCCCACCCGACTTCGAACGACCACCGCCACTGCCCCCCGGAGCCGACCGGGAACAACGCGCCGCCTGGCTCGAAGACTGGCGCCGCCGGTACCAAGCCGCCATCCGAGCCCACGAAGCCGACGACACCTGGTAGACCGGCTAGACCGGCTAGACGGGCAAGGCCGCCGGCCGCGTCGGCGCCTCGAGGGCCTCCACGTGGCTGGCCGTCGAGGAAGGATTCAGCGGGACGTTCCGATCGGCGTGAAGGCATCGGGGGGTACCGAAGCACCGCCGTCGGCGGTGACGTCGGTCCAGGCGGCGGTGACCTCCTCGGCCCACTCAGCCCATCGGAGCAGGGCACGGTTGCGCTCTTCGAAGTACCGCGCCGCCAGCGCGATCACCGGGAGGCGGTCGGGGAACGGCCCGCCGGTCTCGGCGTACTCCCGCATGCGCTTCTCCCCGTAGTCGAGCTCAGCTTTGGCGTGCTCGCGGATGGCGGCCAGGTTGGCCCGCAGGCCTTCGAGGGAGCCGTGGTCGGCGAAGGCCACCTTGAGCAGCGCCTCGTGCTCGACGCTCGGCGGGGCGCCGGGCTCGGCGAGCCAGCCGGCCAGCGCCTGCCGCCCCCGGGAGGTGATGGAGTACACGGTGCTCGGCCGCCTGCCCGTGTACTGCTTCTCGGCAGTGGCCAGGCCTCGTTGTACCAAGCGCTTGGGCTCCTCGTACACGACGCTGGACGCCCTGGGCCACATGGCACCGACGCTGCGATCCATCTGCTGGGCGAGCTCGTAGGTGGTCCACGATCGCACCGCCATGAGGGACAGGATGGCGAACGACGTGGTGGTCAGCTCCGACACAGCCTTGACTTTACTCCGGTACGGAGTATTGTGAAGTACTCTGGTCCGGAGTATCCGAACCGAGTATCTAGGCAAGGAGGCGGCGATGCCGGCGTTCTCGACCATCTCCCACGTTTCGTTCTCGGTGCGCGACGCCGACAAGACCGCCCGGTGGTGGAAGGACGTGTTCGGCCTGGAGCAGGTGGGCGCCATCGAGGGCGACACGTGGCGCGCCGTGCTGCTTGGCCTCACCCCCCACATCGCGATCGAGTTCCAGGAGCACCAGGCCAACCAGGGCGAGGAGTTCGACCCGACCCGCACCGGGTTCGACCACATGGGCCTCAGGGTCGACAGCCGCGAGGAGCTCGATCGGTGGCAGGCCCACTTCGAGCGGATAGGAGTGGAGCACACGCCGGTGGTGGAGAAGGACTACGGCGGCGGGCCCACCCACGTGCTCACGTTCAAGGATCCCGACCGCATCCAGTTCGAGATGTTCTACTGGGAGCACCACCCGTAGCCGCGAGCCGGGGGGTGCCGGCTACGCCGGCGACGATGCCGGCTGCTACGGGACCTCGAACACCTCCACCTGGCCCGGGAAGAGGGCGTTCCTCGTCGCCCACAGGCTCCCGTCCTTGTCGAAGGTGATCCCGGTCAGGATGGGGACATCCGCTGCGACCTCGCTGCACGCCTGGGTGGCGACGTCGCAGGCGTTGATGGTCCCGCCCGCCGGCGTCTGGGTGATCTCGACGGCGGCCCAACAGGCGGCGATGATTTTCGGGTGTTCCGGCCCGTCTGAAGGAACCGGACGAGCCGCAGCCGCACGGGAACGGGAGACTTCGGGCCCGGAGGCGTCGAACGAGGGGGGGACGAAGCCATGGCGTGGTCACCGGATCTGGACGCCCTGCGTGGTCGTGTGGCCGTCGTCGCCGGGGCGACCCGCGGTGCCGGTCGCGGCGTCGCAGCGGCGCTGGGCGAGGCGGGCGCGACGGTCATCTGCACCGGCCGCAGCAGCCGTGCCAGGGCCCTGCGGTCCGACTACGACCGTGCCGAGACCATCGAGGAGACCGCCGAGCTCGTCACGGATCTGGGCGGCACCAGCATCGCGATCGCCGTCGACCATCTCGACCCCGCCCAGGTCACGAGCTTGGCCGAGCAAATCCGGAGCGACCACGGCCACATCGACGTGCTCGTCAACGACATCTGGGGCGGCGAGCTGCTCAAGGGCGGGCCCGCCGACTGGAACACCCCGATATGGGACCACGACCTCGACAACGGTCTCCGCCTGCTCCGGCTCGCCATCGACACCCACCTCATCACCTCCCACCACCTCCTGCCGCTGCTCGTCGACAGGCCGGGCGGACTGCTCGTCGAGGTCACCGACGGCACCGCCGACTACAACGCGTCGCACTACCGGATCTCCGCGTTCTACGACCTGGCCAAGGTCGCGGTGAACCGGCTGGCCTTCTCCCTGGGACACGAGCTCGAACCGCGCGGAGCGACCGCGGTCGCCATCACCCCCGGCTGGCTTCGTTCGGAGATGATGCTCGACAACTTCGGCGTCTCCGAGGAGAACTGGCGCGACGCGCTCGACCCGACAGCCGACGGCCGTCCCGCCGCCCCGGCCGGCTTCGCCCTCTCCGAGTCACCCCGCTACGTCGGCCGCGCCGTCGCGGCGCTGGCTGCGGATCCCGACCGTGCCCGATGGAACCAGAGGTCGGTCAACTCTGGGCAGCTCGCCGCCGACTACGGGTTCACCGACATCGACGGCTCGAAGCCCGACGTGTGGCGCTACATGGATGCCACCGAGCAGGGGCTCGACGCCGACCCCGACGACTACCGGTGACTTGGGGACGCTCGCGGACACTACTGCCCACCCGGGAGGGTGGCGTCGAGCCATGCCGCCACCCGGGCGGCCGGGATGCCGCGGAGCCGAAGCCGCTTGCGGCGGCTGGTCTGCCCGCTCACGATCGTGACGTCGCGGCGCGGCATGCCGAGGGCGGCGGCGACCAGCTCGACGACAGCGGCGTTGGCTCGCCCACCGGCGGCCGGAGCGCTCACCCGCACCTTGAGCGCGTCGCCGTGCACGCCGGTCACCCCGGCCCGGGCGGCGCCGGGCTGGACATGCAGTCGCACCACGACGTGACCGTCGCGGTCGACGTCGAACAACTGGCCGCTCACGTTCGCGGGCGGCGGGCGACGACCAGGGTGTCGAGCGCGGTGCCGTCGGGCGTGGGCCGCGTCACCGTCTCGGCCCGCGCCACGGCGAGGCTGCCGAGCTCGGTGGCGACCTCGGCGGGGTCCAGCAGGATCTCGGGGACCTGCGGGCCCCCGACCCCTTCGGCGAGGTTGCGCCGGTCGTGGCCGATGACGGCGAGCGTGCCGCCGGGCGCCAGCGACGCCGCGGCACGGCCGAGCACGGCGCGGCGGTCGCCCGGGGTGAGGTGCAGGTAGACGACGAGGACGAGGTCGTAGGCACCCGGTGGCGGGGCCCAGGCGACGACGTCGGCCTCGATCCACTCGACGGCGTCGGACGCGGTGCGCCCGCGGGCGAGGGCCACGGCGGAGAAGTCCACCGCGGTCACCTGCCAGCCCCGCTCGGCCAGCCACACGGCGTTGCGGCCCTCGCCGCAGGCCACGTCGAGCGCCCGGCCGGGAGGCAGGTCGTCGACGACCTCGACCACCCACATGTTGGGCTCCACCGACCACACCCGTTCGGCGGCCGCGTAGCGGGTGTCCCACTCCTTAGCGTCCACGACCTCGAAAGGCTACGGCGCGGCGGCCGTGCCGGGGACGACGAGGACGGGGTACGCCGACCGCCGGAGGACGTCGAGGGTGACGCTGCCGAGCGCCAGACGGCGGAGGCCGGCTCGGCCGTGGCTCGCCATGACGACCACCGGCCCGTCCCGCGTGTCGGCGAACCGGAGGATGCCGGTCGCGGGGTCGGCGTCGTGCTCGGCCTGCCACGTGGCGCCGACGCCGCGGTCTGACAGCTCTTGGGTCAGCTCGCCACGCGATATCCAGTCCAGCGGCAGGTGGGTGCCGGGCTTGACCACCTGCACGAGCACGACGCCGCGCCCGAGCTGATGGTCCCAGTCGGCGGCCGCGGGCAGGAGGCGGCGAGCGAGACCGAGGTCGTCGCCGATGCAGCACACGACGTCTTCAAAACGGGGGAGGGGATCGATGACGGTGCGCGGGCCGATGGCCAGGACGGGTCTGGTGCTTCGGCGGAGCACCTGTTCGCTCACCGACTGGATCACGAGGTCGGCGGCGGCGCTCCGGGCGTGGGTGGCCATGCACAGCAACGTGTCGGGTGTGCCGGCCACGGCCAGGATCCCATCGGCGACGTCCTCGTCGGTCCGCAGCTCGACGCCGTCGAGCTCACAGCCGACCGATCGGGCGTGCCGGCGCACCTCGCCCTCGCCGGCGCGGGCATCGACTCCCGGGTCGGTCACCACCACGGCGTCGAGCCGCACCCCGAGCCTCCGTGCCAGGGCTCGGGCCACCGGCAACGCCCGATCCGCCCAATCGCGCAGGTCGAGCGGGACCGCGATCCTCTCCCATGCCATCGGGCCCAGCTTCGCGAACTGGCTGCAACCGTGCCGCATATGACCGCACAGCGACAACCAGAACGGGGTGTGTCGGGCGTCGCGACGGCTTGCGGGGGAGTCGCCGATAGGGTGCGGTCCGTGGTGCCCGTCGATCTCGTGGGCCTCACCATCGAGGCCGGGAGTCGTGCCCCGGTCGTGCTGCTGCGTGAGCACGAGTCGCCACGCCGGGTGGTGCCGATCTTCGTGGGCCCGAACGAGGCGGTGGCCATCGCTCTGAAGCTGCAGGGCGAGTCGCTGCCGCGGCCCCTCACGCACGATCTGCTGGCCGCGCTCGTCGACACGTTGGGTGTGCACGTCGATCGGGTCGAGGTAACGGAGCTGCGCGACGGCACGTTCTTCGCCGAGCTGGCGGTGAGCGGGCCGACGGGCGTGCGTCGGGTGGACAGCCGGCCGTCCGACGCCATCGCGCTGGCCGTGCGCGTCGACGCCCCGCTGTTCGTGAGCGCGGACGTGCTCGACGAGGTGGGCGCGGTCATGGGCGAGGTGTCCGGCGAGGAGGCCAGCGCCGAGGAGATCGAGGAGGAGGTGGGGCGGTTCCGGTCGTTCCTCGACAGCATCGCCCCTGGCGACTTCGGGACGGGCACCGGGGGCGGCTCCCAGCGGGGCCCGGATCCGGGCCCAGATCCCGACGATCCCTCCGACCCGCCGGACGACTGATGGTGTGAGGGTCAGGACGGCCCGGCGATCTCGGCCTCGACGGTCACCTTGGCTCCCTCGGGAGCCGGAGGCACGAGGTTCCCATCCACCGGTCGGCCGTCCACGACGAGGCGGGAGACGCGGCCGCGTGCCCCGGGTGGTTTCCGCACGGTGATGTCGTAGCGGGCGCCGCGGAACCGGCGGGTCGCCGTGAACCCCTCCCAGTCGGCCGGCAGGCACGGATCGATGCGCAGGCCGTCGTGGTCCGGGCGGATGCCGAGGATCCACTGGGTGGCGGCCACGAAGTTCCAGGCGGCGGTGCCGGTCAGCCAGGAGTTCTTGGCCTCGCCCGGGGTGGCGGCGTCCTCGCCGGC
>DASQUY010000016.1:0-8031 GCA_035641055.1 Acidimicrobiales bacterium
GCTCGCCGCCGCCTGGGAGGGCCAGCGCCGGGGAGCGGAAGTTGTCGTCCTCGAGGCCAGCGACGCCCCGGGCGGCGCGCTGCGGACCTCTCCCGTCGCCGGGATCGAGCTCGACGAGGGGGCCGACGCCTTCCTGGCCCGCGTGCCGGAGGCGGTCGAGCTGTGCGAGCAGCTAGGCCTGAGCGACGAGCTGGTGCCGCCCGCCACGGGCGCCGCCCACGTGTGGACCGAGGGTGCCCTGCGCCGGCTGCCCGCCGAGCAGCTGCTCGGGGTGCCCACCGACCTCGAGGCCGTGGCGGCGTCGGGGATCCTGTCGCCGGCCGGCATCGAGCGGGCGCAAGCTGACCTCACGGCCCCCGACGACCGGCCGGCCGGCCCGAGCGGCCGTGGGAGCGGGAGATACGGCGACGAGAGCGTCGGGGCGCTGGTGCGGCGTCGCCTCGGGGACGAGGTGCTCGACCGGCTGGTGGGACCGCTCGTGGGCGGGATCTGGGCCGGCGACTGCGACCAGCTCTCGTTGCAGGTGGCGGCCGCCAACCTGGCCGCTGCCCGCGACCGCGACCCCAGCTTGATCCGGGGGGCCGCGGCCCTCCGGGCCGGGGCCGACGGCGACGGTCCCGTGTTCCTCGCCCCCCGGGGCGGCATGGTGCGACTGGTCGAGGCGCTGGTGGGACGGATCGGCGGGCGCGTGCGGTGCCGCACACCGGTCGTCGCCGTGGAGCCCGACGGCGCCGGCTGGCGGCTCACGACCCACACCCCGGGGGAAGGGGTGACTGCCGACCGCGTGGTGGTGGCGACGCCGGCCCACGTCACCGCACCGCTGCTGGCCCCGCTCGCCCCCGAGGCCGCCGCCTTCTTCGGCGGCCTCGACCATGCGTCCGTCGTGCTGACCACCTTGGCCGTGCCCCGGGACGGGATCGACCACCCGCTGGACGGGTCGGGGTACCTGATCCCCCCGTCGACGGGCCGGCTGCTCACCGCCTGCTCGTGGATGACGTCGAAGTGGGGACACCTCGGCATCGACCCGTCGACGGTCGTCCTGCGGGCCTCGGCGGGGAGGGCCGGAGACGAGCGGGCCCCGTCCCTGGCTGACGATCAGCTGGTCGCCGCGCTCCTCGCCGACCTGCGGGACACGATGGGGCTGCGCGCCGCCCCGACCGCGGTCCGGGTCACCCGCTGGGCGCGCTCATTCCCCCAACCCCGTCCGGGGCACCTCGACGCCCTCGCCGCCGCCGAGAGCGCGCTGGCCGACCGGGCACCGGGGCTGGTCGCCACCGGGGCCTGGGCGCTGGGCGTCGGCATCCCCGCCTGCATCCGCAGCGCCCGGGCCGCCGTCGCCCGGTTGCTCGGCTAGCGCTGCCGCGCCAGCTGCCACACGCTGCGTGCCGACACCACGAGGAGCAGCAGCGCGAACAGGACGTTGGACACCGTGTCCGACATGCCGACCGAGATCTTCGACGCCACGAAGCCGGAGACCACCCCCGCCAACCCCACGACGACGGCGGCCGCCAGCTCGGCGTTGCGGTTGACCCGGTTGCGCCATGTGCCCATGGCGGAGGTGGGCACGATCACCGCCAGCGACGTGCCCTTCGCCACCGCCGGCGGGATGCCGAACAGCACGACCATGGCCGGCACCAGGATGATCCCGCCGCCCACCCCCAGCAGCCCGGCGATGATCCCGGCGGCAACGCCGACGGCGACCAGCGCGACCGCCGTCCCGACAGTGAGGTCGGCGCGCCCACCGGCGTCGGAGTGGTCGAGCAGCATCCGCACCGCGGTCGCCAGCATCAGGCCGGTGAACGCCACGGCCAGGGCCCGCTGGGGCACGAGGTGCAGCACGTGGGTGCCGACGACCGCCCCCGCCACCGCGCCCGCGGCCAGGAGGGCCGCCACCGGCCAGTCGACCGCGTCGTCCAAGGCGTAGCCGAGCGTCGAGGCGACGGCGATCGGCAGCACCGCCGCCAGCGACGTGCCGTGGGCCAGCCGCTGGTCCATCCTCATGATCAGCAGCAGCGCCGGCACGATGAGGATGCCGCCCCCCACGCCGAAGAGCCCCGCCATGAAGCCGGCGGCCAGCCCCACCCCGGCGGCGCGGGCCAGCCGGGCGGGCGTCGGTCGGGCGGTGCGGGGGGTGGTCTCGAGCGACACGGGGCTCCTCCGGGGCCCGGGGGGCGGCTGGGCCCTGCGCCTTCCTATCATCGCCGCTGTGGGCGCGAGCGCCCACTAACCATGCGTCCCATCGCTGAGCTCGTCTCCGGTATGCGCCGCCGCCCGCGGCTGGTCGACCTCGCCGCCCTGGGCGTGGGCGTGGTCATGGCCGCCGCGCTGCCGCCGTGGGGGTGGTGGCCGCTGGCCTTCGCTGCGCTCGTCGGGCTCGACCGGCTGATCGCCGACGCCGTCTGGCGCACCCGGTTCCGGCGGGGCCTGCTGGTCGGCCTCGGGCTCTACTTTCCTTCGCTGGCGTGGATGCTCGACCTGACGGCGCCCGGCTACGTCGTCGCCAGCGCCGCGTACGCCGCGCTGCTGGGGGTCGCCTGCGCCATCGTGCCGGCGTCGGCCCCCGGACGGTGGGTGGCCCTGCCCGGGGCCATCGCGGTGCTGGAGCTGCTGCGCTGGTCGTGGCCGTTCGGCGGCGTGCCGCTGTCGAACCTGGCCGTCGGCCAGGTGGCGGGGCCGCTGGCGCCGGTCCTCCGCCTCGGCGGGGCGCTGCTGCTCGTCGAGGTCACCGTGATCGCCGGCGTGGCGCTGGCGGCCGCCATGCACCGGCGCTGGCTGGCGGCCGGGGTGGCGGCGGTCGTGGTGACGGGCGGTGTGCTGGCCGCCGCCGCCGGCCCGCGGGGCGAGCAGGTCGGGACCTTGGACGTGGCCCTCGTGCAGGGCGGCGGACGCCAGGGGACGCGGGCCTCGGAGACCAACGAGCGCGAGGTGTTCGAGCGGCAGCTCACCGCCAGCGGCGACGTGGAGACGCCGGTCGATTTGGTGGTTTGGCCCGAGGACGTGGTCGACGTCGACGACCCCGTGGCCGAGACCCGCGAGGGGCGGGAGCTGCGTGACCTGGCCCGGCAGCTGGAGACGCCGCTCGTCGTCGGCGTGGTCGAGGACGCCGGCCCCGACAACTTCACCAACGCCGCGGTGGCGCTCGACGCCGACGGCGAGATCGTGGACCGCTACGACAAGGTGCACCTCGTGCCGTTCGGCGAGTACGTGCCGCTGAAGTGGCTGATCGAGCCGCTCGGCGGCGGCACCGACCTCACCAGCCGCGACGCCCTCATGGGCGACGGTCCCGCCGAGCTCGACACCCCGGCCGGGCACCTGTCGGTCGCCATCTCGTGGGAGATCTTCTTCGGGGACCGGGTGCGGGATGGCGTCGAGCGGGGCGCCGAGGTCGTTCTCAACCCCACCAACGGCTCGTCGTTTACGGGCACGCTGGTGCAGACCCAGCAGGTGGCGACGTCCCGCATGCGCGCCATCGAGAACGACCGCTCGGTGCTGCAGGTGGCGCCCACCGGTTTCACGGCGATCGTCGGCCCCGACGGCACGGTCCACGAGCGCAGCTCGATCTCGGAGGCGACCGTGCTCCAGGGGACGGTCGAGCTGCGGGAGGGGACGACGCTCTACACCCGCGTCGGCCTGCTGCCCGCCTGGATCGTCGCCCTCGTCAGCCTCGGCCTCGGCTGGGCGACGGCCCTGCGGGACCGGCGGCGGGATCGGCGGCTCCACCCCTCCGAACTTGCGGTGGATAGGGGGGTCATGGCACCCCTAACCACCGCAAGTTCGGCCGCGCGGGGGGCTACACGTCCAGAATGAGGGTGACGGGACCCTCGTTGACCAGCGCCACCTCCATGCGGGCCCCGAAGCGACCGGTCGCCACGGTGGCGCCGAGGCGGCGCAGCTCGGCGACGACGGCGTCGACGAGGGGCTCGGCGTGCTCGGGACGGGCGGCCGCCACCCACGACGGGCGCCGGCCGCGACTGGTGTCGCCGTAGAGCGTGAACTGGCTGACCACCAGGAGGCCCGCCCCGACCTCGGCCGCCGACCGGTTCATCACCCCGGCGTCGTCGTCGAGGACCCGCAGGTGCCACAGCTTCGCCGCCAGCCGCCGGGCCCGCTCGGCGTCGTCGTCGTGCGTCACGCCCACCAGGACGCACAGGCCCGGACCGATGGCCCCCGCCTCCGCCCCGTCGATCGTCACCCGGGCGCTCGTCACCCGTTGCACCACCGCGCGCATGCGGGGCACGTTAGGGTCCCGCCTCGGCCGATTGATTCGTTCTGGTTGTAGCTATGCGGTCATATGCCGCACAGCTACAACCAGTTGTGTCGTCGACGGTAGGGTTACCGGCCGGTAACCGCGCAGGTGGGCGGATGGGGTCGTGGAGCGGCGACCGCAGCCACCGACCTGCGATCTTGACCGCACGGTCAGTTGGACGGAAAGGTTGCGGGAATGCATGCCGCACAACGTCGGTTGCGCATCGCGCTGCTGGCCTACCGGGGCAAGCCCCACGTCGGTGGCCAGGGCGTCTACGTGCGACACCTTTCGAAGGCGCTCGCCGAGGAGGGCCATCACGTCGAGGTGCTGGGGGGCCAGCCGTACCCGACGCTCGATCCCCGGGTTCGCCTGGTCGAGCTGCCCAGCCTCGACATCTACAACGACTACTTCCCGATGCGGATGCCGGGGCTGTGGGAGCTGAAGCAGTGGCCCGATTTCGTGGAGGTGGGGTCGTTCTCGGCCGGTCAGTTCCCCGAGCCGCTGGCGTTCAGCCTGCGGGCGTGGCGGCACCTGCGCGGGCGCCGCGGCGAGTTCGACCTGGTGCACGACAACCAGTCCCTCGGCTACGGGCTGCTCGCCATCGAGCGTGACGGCCCTCCGGTGCTGGCCACCATCCACCACCCGATCACGGTCGACCGGCGGCTGGAGCTCGAGCACGCCCAGGGCCGGTACAAGCGGCTGACGCTGCGCCGCTGGTACTCGTTCGTCGCCATGCAGACCCGCGTGGCCAAGCGCCTCCGCCGGGTCATCACCGTGTCGGAGAGCTCGTTCGGTGACATCGTCGCCGACCACGGTGTCGACCCCCGACGCATGGCGGTCGTGCCTGTCGGCGTGGACGTCGACCTGTTCCGGCCGCTGCCAAGCGTGGCCCCGGTGCCGGGCCGCCTCATCACGACCGCCAGCGCGGACGTGACGATGAAGGGGCTGAGCTACCTGCTGGAGGCGTTGGCCAAGCTCCGCACCGAGCGGTCGGACGTCCACCTCGTGGTCATCGGCAAGCGCAAGCCCGGCGGCCGCTCCGACGAGACCATCCGCCGGCTGGGGCTCGAGGACCACGTCGCGTTCGTGAGCGGGGTGCCCGACGAGCGGATCATCGAGCTCTACAACGAGGCGCAGCTGGCCGTCGTCCCGTCGCTCTACGAGGGCTTCTCACTGCCGGCGATCGAGGCCATGTCGTGCGGGACCCCGCTGGTGGCGACGTCCGGCGGCGCCCTGCCCGAGGTCGTCGGCCGGGACGGGGAGACCGCCCTGGTGGTGCCGCCCGGCGACAGCGAGGCGCTGGCCGCCACCCTGCGGTCGGCGCTCGATGCGCCCGACCTGCGCCCGACGCTGGGCGCGGCCGGGCGGCAGCGGGTGATCGACCAGTGGTCGTGGCGCCACACCGCCGAGCGGACCGTCGAGCAGTACCGCATCCTTGTGCAGGCCGGAGAGCGCGAGCGACGGGACGGCGGGGACCGCTGATGCTCACTGTCGACTACGACCGCCTCGGGCTCGCGCCCGGGGACCGACTGCTGGACCTCGGCTGCGGCGCCGGCCGCCACGCGTTCGAGGCGCTGCGGCGCGGCGCCCGGGTGGTCGCCTTCGACCGCGACGAGGCCGAGCTGAAGGACGTGGCGGCCACGGCCGCCGCCATGGACGAGGCGGGCGAGGTCCCGCCTCCGGGCCGCAGCGCCACGGCCGGCGGCGACGCCACCCGGCTGCCGTTCCCCGACGGCTCGTTCGACCGGATCATCGCCGCCGAGGTCCTCGAGCACATCCCCGACGACGAGGCCGCCATCGGCGAGCTGTCCCGGGTGCTGCGCCCGGGCGGCAGCCTGGCCGTCACCGTCCCGGGCTGGCTGGCCGAGCGCGTCTGCTGGGCGCTGTCCGAGGAGTACCACGCCCCGTTCGTCGAGGGCGGCCACGTGCGCATCTACCGGGCGTCCGGGCTGCGGTCCGAGCTGCGGGCCGCCGGCCTCGAGCCGCAGGGTTCCCACCGGGCCCACGGCCTCCACGCGCCGTACTGGTGGCTGCGCTGCGCGGTGGGGCCGGCCAACGACGACCACCGCCTGGTCCGGGCCTACCACCGGGTCCTCGTGTGGGACATCGCCGGCACCCGGCCGTGGTCGCGGCTCACCCGCCTGGCCGACCGCCTGCTGACGCCGGTGATCGGCAAGAGCGTGGTCCTCTACGCCCGCAAGCCGGTCGGGATCGCACGCGGGAGCCGCGCGGCGTGACGCTGGTCGACGTCGCTGGGGTCGTCACCGCGCGCGAGCTGCGCCAGACGGTCGACGCCATCGCCGAGTGGCAGCTCCCTTCGGGGATGATCCCCTGGTACCCGGGCGGACACGCCGATCCGTGGAACCACGTCGAGGCCGCCATGGCGCTCACCCTCGGCGGGCGCCACGCCGAGGCCGAGCGGGCGTTCCAGTGGCTGATCGACGGGCAGCGCCCCGACGGCGCCTGGCACCAGTACTACCTGCCCGACCGGGTCGAGCAGGACAAGCTCGACGCCAACGTCTGCGCCTACGTGGCCACCGGGGTGTGGCACCGCTGGCTCTGCACGCGCGACCGGGGCTTCGCCGAGTCCCTGTGGCCGGTGGTCGAGCGCGCCATCGACTTCGTGCTCGACCTGCAGACCCCGCGGGGCGAGATCCTCTGGGCCCGCCACGCCGACGGCACGCCGTGGTCCTTCGCCCTGCTGACCGGATCGTCGTCGATGTGCCACAGCCTGCGCTGCGCCATCGCCCTGGCCGAGCTGCTGGGCCACGAGCGGCCCGACTGGGAGCTGTCGGCGGCCCGGCTCACCCACGTGATCCGGCACGTGCCCGACGCGTTCGCCCCCAAGCACCGCTGGGCGATGGACTGGTACTACCCCGTGCTCACCGGCGTCGTCCTCGGGGACGAGGGGCGCCGGCGGCTGGCCGAGCGTCACGGGGCGTTCGTGATGGACGGCCGCGGGGTGCGCTGCGTGTCCGACCGGCCGTGGGTGACGACGGCCGAGACCTGCGAGTACGCCATAGCCAACCTGGCGGTGGGCCACGACGAGGCAGCCGCCGAGCTGTTCCGTTGGGCGCAGCGCTACCGCACCGACGACGGCCGCTACTGGACCGGCACGGTGTTCCCCGACGAGGGCCGGTTCCCGGTGGACGAGCGGTCGACCTACACGGCCTCGGCCGTGGTGCTGGCGGCCGACGCGCTGGCCGGGGCGTCGCCGGCGAGCGGGCTGTTCTCCCGGCACGACCAGGTCCTCCCGGCCCTGTTCGAGGCCGACCCCGAGGACCGCGAGGACACCGAGGCCACCGAAGCCACCGACGCCGCCCTCGACCGCGACTGAAACCCATTCTGGTTGTAGCTATGCGGTCATATGCCGGATAGCTACAACCAGTTTGCGTTAGGGGACCCGTTCGAGGACCCGGAGGGAGCCGACGGCCCAGCGTTCGACGAAGCGGCCGCTGGCCAGCGCCGGCAGGTAGATCTGCTCGTAGGGCGGGCGGCCGCCGTCGGCGGGGTCGGGGAAGACGTCGTGGATGACGAGCGCTCCGCCCGGTGCCACGTGCGGGGCCCAACCCTCGTAGTCGAGTCGGGCCGGCGCGTCGCCGTGGCCCCCGTCGATGAACAGCAGCGCCAGCGGCGTCCCCCACACGCCGGCGACGACCGGCGAGTCGCCCACGACGGCCACGACCGTGTCCTCCAGCCCGGCGTCGTGGACCGTCCGGCGGAAGGCCGGCAGGGTGTCCATCTTGCCGACGCCGGCGTCCACCAGGTCGGGCTCGTGCCACTCC
>DASQUY010000017.1:0-11629 GCA_035641055.1 Acidimicrobiales bacterium
GCCGTAGCCGAGCGCGGCGCGGGTGAAGAGGTCGGTGCGGTCCAGCGCCCGAGCCAGCTCGGCCGCCTCCAGGTACCGGCGGTCCCTCGCCGTGAAATCGCCGGCGCGGTCGCGGGCCTCGGCCAGCTCGAGGCGGAGCTCGCAGGCCAACACGTCGTCGCCACCGGCGTGGTCGTGGATCTCGACGGCCCGGGCGAGGAACGCGACCGCGCCTTCGAAGGCGGTCTCCCGACGAGCCTGGTCGGCGGCGGCGCGGCCCCAGCGGATGGCCAGCGGCGCGATGTCGCGGCCGGCCGGGTACCCGCCGCCGGGGGTGTCCACCTGCAGCTGGGCGTCGGCGGCGTTGAGGTAGTGGTGGGCGATCTCGGCTGCCGAGGCGCCGTCGCTGGCGCGGTCGGCGAGCACGTCGGCGATGCGCCGATGTAGCCCCGCGGCCCGGCCGGCGGGCAGCTCCTCCTGGAGGGTGCGCCGCACGATCGCGTGGGCGAAGCCGAGGCGGTCGCCCGTCGCCTCGCGCACGAGCCCGGCGTGCACCGCGTCGTCGAGCCGATGCCGCAGGTCGATGACCGGGCGCTCCAGGGCCGCCGCCAGAACGTCGAGCCCGAACTCCTCACCGATGAACGACGCCGCCGCCAGGGTGTCGCCCACCCGGGGATCGAGGCGACCCAGGCGCCAGCGGACGGCATCGTGCAGGCGATCGGGCAAGCGGTCGCGCACGGCCCGCAGCGATCCTCCGAGGTCGGCGACATCGAGCCCGCCGAGGATCTCCTGCACGAACAGGGGGTTGCCGGCGGTCTCCTCGGCCAGCCAGCGGGCGATGTCGGCCTCCTCGTCGTCGAGGGGCCGCCCCAGGGCCTGGGCCACCAAGCGGCCCACGGCGGACGGCGGCAGGCCGCTGAGCTCCAGCCGCTCGACGTCGTCACCATCTTCGAACAGCCCGAGGGTGTGCATCGGACCCATGCCCTCGACCTCACCGTCCCGCAGCGTGCCGACGACGAGCATCGGGGACGGCGGCGGGGTGTCGAGCAGGTGGCGCAGCAGCAGCAGCGACGAGCGGTCGGCCCACTGCAGGTCGTCGAGCACGAGCAGGACGGCGCGGCGGGCCGCCATCGCACCGAGCCACGCCACCACGGCGTCGAACAGCCGTCGCCGCTCGGCGTCCGGGTCATCCACGAGGGCGGCCCGCACGCCGCCGATCCGGGCCCCGAGGTCGGGGAGGAGGCGGGCCAGGTCTTCGGCGTGGTTGACCAGGTCGCCCTGCAGCAGCCGCTTGGGGCAGGCGGCGGCGTAGGTGCCCAGCGCCTCCCGGATGGCCTGGTACGGCGCCAGGCCGTCCTCGTCCCACCGGCCGTAGAGCACGAGGGCCCCGGCGGCGTGCAGGCGCAGGGCCACCTCGGCGGCGACGGTGGTCTTGCCGATGCCGGGGTCGCCGGAGACCACCACCATGTGGTGCTCCCCGCCCCGCGCCCTCTCCCACGTCCCCTCGAGCAGCTCGACCGGCCCGTCGCGGCCGACGACCAGGCCGGCCGCCGCCCGTCGCGCCCAGCCGAGGTTGGACGCCCCGGTGTCGTCGGCGGGCTCCGCCACCCGGGGCGCCGGCAGCCGCAGCTGGTGGACACGCTCGTAGCGGTGCTCCGTCACCGCCAGCCCGCCCAGGTCGACGAGCTCGGTGCCGCGGGGGAGGGCGTGGCTCACCATCACGGCGGTCGTGGCGGCGACGAGGATCGTGGCTTCGACCGGCAACGCCGCCAGCTGGCGGACGCGGTCAACCGCCAGGCCTCGGTAGCCGTCCCCGTGCCGCGCCACCTCGCCGGTCGACAGGGCGAGGCGGGGGCGGCGTCGGGGTGGCACCGTCGGCAGCACCTGCCCCAGGCGCACGGCGGCGTGGGCGGCGTCCGCGGCGATGTGGAACGCTGCCAGATGCACGGTACGGGGGCGTTCGGCATCTATGAGGTCAACCGTGCGTTCGAATAGCGTGCCGCCGCCGGCGGCGACCGCCTCCTCGATCCGCTCCCACGGGCCGCGGTCGCGTGTGCTTCCCGGCTCGACGGGCAGGTCGAGCAACAAAATCGTCATGACCTCGCCCACGCGCCGAGTGACTGTACGACCACTCGACCGGCGCGCTGAAACCCGGGGACGGCCTCGGCCTTCGGCCGAGTCGTCACATGATGGAGGGGACCACCGCGTCGATGAGGGTCGGGCCCGGCTCGGCCAGGGCGCGGGCCAGCTGGTCGCTCAGCTCGTCGGCCGTGGTGGCCCGGGTGGCCGGTACCCCCAGGCCCCGGGAGAGCGCCGCGAAGTCGATGTCGGGCCGCGACAGGTCGAGGAGGTCCTTGGCCCTCGGCCCGGGCGGGTCGGCGCCCACCCGGTTGAGCTCCATGTTGAGCACGGCGTACGACCGGTTGTTGAACACAACGGTCACGACGTCGAGGCCCTCGCGGGCCTGGGTCCAGAGTGACTGGAGCGTGTACAGCGCGCTGCCGTCGGCCTCGAGGGCGACGACCCGGCGGTCAGGGCACGCCACGGCGGCGCCGGTGGCCACGGGCAGGCCCTGCCCGATGGCGCCCCCGGTGAGGGTCAGCCAGTCGTGCCGGGGGGCGCCGGCGGTCTGCCGGGGGGCGAACAGGCTCGACGTGTTGCCCTCGTCGGACACGATGGCCTCCTCGGGCAGCAGGGCGCCCAGCGCCTGGGCCACGGCGTCGGCGGTCAGCTCGCCGGTGGGCGGGTCGGGTCGGTCGGCCGGCTGCCGGGCGGCGGCGTCCGCTGGCGCCCCCACCACGTCGGCCAGCGCTTCGAGGGCGCCCGGGGCGTCGGCATCGGGTGCCGCCAGGACGTGCACGGCGCAGCCGTCGGGCACCAGATCGCTGGGCTTGCCCGGGTAGGCGAAGAAGCTCACGGGTGGCTTGGCGTCGACGACCACCAGGTGGTGCAGGCCGTCGAGCTGCACGGCCGCGAACTCGGCGAGGTAGGCGAGCCGGTCGATGGGCGGCACGCCCGCCCCGCGCTCGAGCCGGGTGGGGAACGTCTCCGCCAGCAGCCGCGCCCCCGTGGCCGCGGCGACCCGGCCGGCGGCCACGAGGCCGCGCTCGCGCAGCGCCGTGCCACCGAGCAGCAGCCCCACCGGCTCGCCCGAGCGCAGGGCCTTGGCGACCGTGTCGATCACGTCGGTGTCGGGCGGGGCGGGAGTCGGCGGTCCGGTGGGGTCGGCGACGGGCTCGGCGGGCTGACCGCCCGGAGACCAGCTCACGTCGGCCGGGAGGATCAGGCTGGCCACCTGGCCGGGCGGTCCCAGGGCGGCGGCCACGGCCTCGGCGGCGTCCCGGCCGACCTCGGCGGTTGCCTGCGAGCGCCGGATCCAAGGCGACACGTTGCGGGCCACGGTCTCGATGTCGGACTCGAGCTGGGCGTCATAGCGCTTGTGGTAGGTGGCGTGGTCGCCGACCACGTTGACGACCGGAACGTGGCCCTTGCGGGCGTTGTGGAGGTTGGCCAGGCCGTTGCCGAGCCCCGGGCCCAGGTGCAGCAAGGTGGCCGCCGGCCGCTCCGCCATGCGGGCGTACCCGTCGGCCGCCCCGGTGGCCACCCCCTCGAACAGCCCCAGCACGCCCCGCATCTCGGGCACGGCGTCGAGGGCCGCCACGAAGTGCATCTCCGAGGTGCCGGGGTTGGTGAAGCAGGTGTCAACGCCGCAGGCCACCAGCGTGCGGACCAGCGCCTGCGCCCCGTTCATGTCGTCTTTGAAGTTCTCTCGGCCATGGCTGCGATTCTCCTTCAAAGACTCGTGTCGGGGTTGAGGATGCCGTGGGGATCGAACGCCGCCTTGATCCGGCGGAGGAGGGCGATCTTCGCTGGGTCCTCGAGCTCGAGGAGGTACGCCTTCTTCTCGGATCCCAGCCCGTGCTCGCCGGAGATGGCACCGCCCAGCCCCATGCCCGCCTCGAAGAGGGCGTGGAGGACGCGGCCGCGTGCCTCGGGGTCCTTCTGGAACACCGCCATGTGCACGTTGCCGTCGCCCGCGTGGCCGCAGCCCGCGACCATCGCCCCGTGCTCGGCGGCGACCTCGCCCACCCGGGCCATGAACGCGGGCATGGCGGCCCTCGGCACGACCACGTCGATGATGTCGTCGGCGCCGTTGGCCTTGGCCACCCAGAAGGCCTTCTCGCGGGCCTCGATCAGCGCCGCGGCCGCCCCCGCCGGCAGCACGTAGACGTCGATCGCCCCGAGCTCGGCCAGCTGGGCGGACACCGCCTCGGTGTCGGCGTCGAGCCGGTCGGCGTGCGTGCTCTCCAGCGCCACCACGAGGTAGGCGAGGGCCGCCCCGCGCACGTCGTCGGGGATCCCGAGGTCGAGCCCGACGTGGGCGGTGGCGGCCGCCATCGTCAGCATGTCGATGTACTCGAGGATCAGCGGGCCGACGCCGCTCCCCACGACCTTCGGCACCGCCCCGGTGACCGCCTCGAGCGTGGGGAAGGGCGCCAGCACCGTGGCCTGGTGCGGCGGCCGGGCGTAGAGCTTGAGGTAGGCCTGGGTGACCAGCGCCAGCGTGCCCTCGGACCCGACGATGAGCTGCGTCAGGTCGTAGCCGGTCGAGCCCTTGACGACCTTGCCACCCGACCGGACGACCTCGCCCGAGGGCAGCGCGGCCTCGAGCCCCAGCACGTGGTGCCGGGTCACGCCGTAGCGGACCGCCCGCATGCCCCCGGCGTTGGTCCCGATGTTGCCGCCCAGCGTGGCGCTGTACTCCCCGGGGAACACCGGGTAGACGAGCCCGAGCGGCGCCAGCTCGGCGTCGAGCTGGTCGAGCGTGACGCCGGGCTCGACCACGGCGACGAAGTTGTCGGCGTCGATCTCGACGATGCGGTTCATCCGCTCGAAGGACACGACGATCCCGTCGGCGCAGGGGATGCAGGCGCCGGACATCCCCGTGCCCGCACCCCGGGCCGTGACCGGGATGCGCCGCTCGTCGGCCAGCCGCAGCACGGCGGCGACCTCATCGGTCGAGGCGGGGGACACGACGGCGAGCGGCCGTCGGGGCGTGGCGGTCAGTGCCTCGTCGTGCGTGTAGTCGTCCTTGACGGCGTCGCCGGCGACGACGTTGTCCGGCCCGACGATCCCCCCGAACAGCTCGTCGATGCCGTCCCCCCTCGCAGTCGTGGCCATGGTCCCGACCCTAACGAAGTGCGTGGGTGTGCGTTCGGGAACCAGGCGCGGCGAGAGCTAACCGAGCCTTCGTCGCGGGCTTGCCTGGCGTTCCTCGCCCGGCAACGGCCGGTGGGTACGTTCGCCGCGCCCCTAGCCCACTCCAGTTGAGGAGGAGTCCCCCATGCCCCTACCCGCCTGCCTCGGCCGCCTGCGTGCGGCTCTCGTCGCCCTCGCGGTGGCCGTCGTGGTCGCCGTGGTCCCCGGCGCCGCCCAAGCCTCCGCCAGCCCCGGCACGCCGGCGCAGCAACCGGAGGACCGCGGCTCGGCCGAGGAGCTCCACGTGATGACGTACAACTTGCGCTTCGCCAGCGACACGCCCCCGAACTCGTGGCCCGAGCGCCGTCCCGTGATGCGCAGTCAGCTGCTGCGGGCCCAGCCGGACCTCATCGGGACGCAGGAGGGTCTGTTCTCACAGCTTCAGGACATCGAGGCGGACCTGCCGGCGAGGTACGACAGCATCGGGCTCGGCCGAGACGGCGGGAGCCGAGGCGAGTTCATGATGATCTTCTACGACACCACGCGGCTGCGGCCCCTCGAGTTCGACCACTACTGGCTGTCCGACACGCCCGATGTCATCGGCTCCCAGACGTGGGAGGGCTGCTGCCCGCGCATGGTGACGTGGGCACGGTTCCTTGACCTGCAAACCGAGACGGAGTTCTACGCGGTGAACACCCACTTCGAGGCGTTCAGCGCGGAGACCCGAGAGCTCTCGGCCCTGCTGCTGCGCGACCGGCTGCCCGACTTCGACCCCGAGCTGCCGGTGGTGGTCACCGGTGACTTCAACGAGGCCGCCGGGCCGGGCGGCACGGTGTTCGACATCCTCGTGTCGGACGGCCCGTTCGTGGATACCTGGGACACTGCGAAGCAGCGCAGCGAGCTGTTCGGGACGTTCCACGGCTTCGGGACGCCGACGCCCGGTGGGAGCCGGATCGACTGGATCCTGACGACGCCGGACGTGAGCACCAGCTCGGCCGTCATCAACACCTTCGAGCGCGGCGGCCAGTTCCCGAGCGACCACCTTCCCGTGGAGGCCACGGTGCGGCTGCCCGGCTAGCCCACGACCTGCCGTGGCCGGCGAGGTGCCTCCCATTGTCGTGGCGCACGCGACAATGGGAGGCATGGCCACGCTCACATCCGAAGAAGCCGCCGCCCGCCTGACCGAGGTTCCGGGCTGGGAGGTCGCCGACGGTGCCCTGCACCGCGAGCTCACTTTCCGCAACTTCGTCGAGGCCTTCGGGTTCATGACCAAAGTGGCCCTGGAGGCCGAGAAGCTGAACCACCACCCCGACTGGTCCAACTCCTGGAACCGGGTGGCGATCGACATCTCCTCCCATGCCGAGGGCGGCATCACGGACGGGTGCTTCGCCCTGGCGGCGGCGATCAACCAGGCTGCGGGCGAGTGACGGCTGCCGCTTCGCGCGCTACCGGGTGCTGGCGCCCGTCAGCTCGTCGAGGCCCTGCAGCAGGGTGTTCCACGACAGCGTGGCGCACTTGATCCGCACCGGGAACTTGACCACGCCCCGCAGCGCCTCCAGGTCGCCGAGCTTCACGTCGACGCCGGCGTCGGCACCCGGCACGTCGACGTCGTCGGCCGGGGCGCCGTCGAGCGTCTGCTCGTGGATCGACATCATGCCCTTGAACGCCCGTGACAGCGCCCGCACCTGGTCGAGCGTCCGGCCCTTGACCGCCGACGACATCATCGACGCCGACGACTGACTGATGGAGCAGCCCTGCCCGGCGATGCGGATGTTGCGCACCGTGCCGTCGTCGACGTCGATGTAGAGCACGACCTCGTCGCCGCACAGCGGGTTGAACCCCTCGACCCGGGTGGCCGGCGGGGCCGCCAGCTCGCCCCGGTTCCGCGGGTTGCGGTAGTGGTCGAGGATGATCTCGCGGTAGAGGTCTTCGAGGCCCGGCATGCGAAGCGTGATCCTATCGACGGTGGCAGGCGGTCATGGCGGTCAGAGCTCGAAGAAGTCGGACGCCGCCTCGATGGCGTCGCCCAGGGCGTCGACGTCGGACTCGTCGTTGTACACGTAGAGCGAGGCGCGGGCGGTGGCCGCCACGCCCAGCTCGCGCATCAGCGGCTTGGCGCAGTGATGCCCGGCCCGCACGCACACACCGTGCTGGTCGAACACCTGGGTCAGGTCGTGCGGGTGGAGGTCGCGGTAGGCGAATGACAGCACGCCGCCCCGCTCGGCCGGCTCCGAGGGCCCGTGGATGCGCAGATCGTCGCCGAAGCGCTCGGTTAGCGAGCGTAGGGCGTAGCCCGTGAGGGCGACCTCGTGCTCGCGCACCGCCTCCATGCCGAGCCCGCTCAGGTAGTCGACCGCCGCCCCCAGGCCCACCGCCTCGGCGATGGGCGGCGTGCCGGCCTCGAACTTCCAGGGCAGCTCGTTGGGCGTGAAGCCCTCCTTGGTGACGTTGAGGATCATCTCGCCGCCAGTCAGGAACGGCGGCGTGGCCTCCAGGACGTCCTCGGCGCCCCAAAGGACACCGATTCCGGTGGGCCCGCACATCTTGTGCCCGGTGAAGGCGACGAAGTCGGCCCCCCAGGCGGCCACGTCGGTGGGCAGGTGGGGGACGTGTTGGCTGGCGTCGATGACGGCGAGGGCCCCCACGTCGCGGGCGGCGGTGACCAGCCGGTCGACCGGGTTGAGGGTGCCGAGCACGTTGGACATGGCGGCGAACGACACCACCCGCGCCCCGTCGACCAAGCGGTCGAGACCGGAGAGGTCGAGATGGCCGTCGGCGCCCACCGGGATCCAGCGCAGCTCGATGCCCAGCTCGGCCACGAGCTGGTGCCACGGGACGATGTTGGCGTGGTGCTCGAGCTCGGTGATCACCACCGGGTCGCCGGCCCGCAGGTTGGCGCGACCCCAGGCCTTGGCCACCAGGTTGAGGGCCTCGGTGGCGTTCTTGGCGAAGACGACCTCGCGCTTGGACCGGGCACCGATGAACCCGGCCACCTTGGCCCGCGCGCCCTCGAACGCGGCGGTGGCCTCCTCGGCGATGAGGTAGGTGCCGCGGTGCACGTTGGCGTTGGTGTGCTCGTAGTAGCGGTCGAGGACCTCCAGCACCGGGCGCGGCTTCTGCGACGTGTTGGCCGAGTCGAGGTAGACGAGCCGCCGGCCGTGCACCGGGCGATCGAGGATCGGGAAGTCCTTGCGGATGCGCGCCACGTCGAGACCGCCCGACGACGCTGGGGGGGCCGGCGGCGTCGATGTCGCCGACCGGCTCGCGGTGTGTTCGTTCAGCGCCATGCGTCGTAGCCCTCTCGTTCGAGGCGCTCGGCCAACTCCGGCCCGCCCGAGTCGACGATACGCCCTTCGACGAGGATGTGGACCCGGTCGGGCCGCAGGTACTCGAGCAAACGCTGGTAGTGCGTGATCGTGAGAATGCCCAGTTCGGAACGGTCCTTGCGGACCTCCTCCACGCCCCGGGCCACGATCTTGAGGGCGTCGATGTCGAGGCCAGAGTCGGTCTCGTCGAGGATGGCCACCTCCGGCTCGAGGATCGCCATCTGCAGGATCTCGTTGCGCTTCTTCTCGCCGCCCGAGAACCCCTCGTTGAGGTAGCGGTCGGCGAAGGAGGGGTCCATGTCGAGGCGTTCCATCCACTCCATGATCGCCAGGCGCAGCTCGAGCACGGACAGGTCGATGCCCTTGCGGGCCGACAGCGCCTGGCGGAGGAAGTTGACGACCGACACGCCCTGGATCGCCTGCGGATACTGGAAGGCCAGGAAGATGCCGGCCTTGCCCCGCACGTCGGGGTCCCAGTCGGTGATGTCGTCGCCCCGGAACCGGACGCGACCCTTCAGCACCTCGTACTCGGGGTTGCCGAGCAGAGCGTTGGCCAGCGTCGACTTGCCCGAGCCGTTGGGGCCCATGAGGGCGTGCACCTCACCGGCCGCGATGGTGAGATCGACCCCCCGGACCAGCTCGCCGTCGGCGTCGGCTGCCCGAACGTGCAGGCCGTCGATCTCGAAGAGGGGGGCTGCCATGAGTGCCAGTGTATTAGCCCTATCCGCATAGGAGAAATACCCGTCTTGTGTGCCGCCGTCCCCCGGCTAAGGTCGCCGGCTGATGGGCACCCCGGCACCAGCCCTGGGCGACCCGCCGGCACCGGTCACGCTTGTCGACGGGGCGTCCTTCTGTGTCTCCGCGCCCACCGGCGACATCGCCGGCGGTGTCGACGGGCTGGTCGTCGCCGAGCGCCGGCTCCTGTCGCGCTGCGTGATCAGCATCGATGGTCGGCCCCTGGTCCCCATCGACCACCACGTCGGCGATCCGTCCTCGGGCACGTTCGTGTGCCGGACGATCACGGGTCCCGGCGGGGAGCCGGGGGGACCGATCGTGGTGCGGCGCCGGTTCCTGGGCGCAGGGCTGCGCGATGACATCGAGGTCCGCAACCCCGGCGACGAGGCCACCTACGTCGAGGTCGAGATCGAGCTGGCGGCCGACCTGGCGACGGCGGGCGCTCTGCGCGACGGGCGCGTCGACGGCCACGAGGTGGCGCCGTCGCTGGAGGCCGCCGACGACCCGGAGGACGGATCGGACGGGCGTCTCGAGGTCGTCCTGACCCGGGGCCACGGTGGCTCCCGGACCGGATGCCGGGTGGCCACAACCGACGGCGTGACGGTGACGCCCGGGCGGCTGTCCTGGGAGGCGATCATCCCCGCCGGGGGCGCGCGCTCGCTCAGCCTGGTCGTCACGCCGATCCTGGCGGGGGCCGAGCTGGAGCCGCGGTATCCGCTGGGGGAGCCGGTGGAGCGCAGCGAGTCGGGCTGGCGGCTCGATCGTTGGCAACGGGGCGTGCCCGAGGTCACCTCGGACCACTCCGGGCTGCTCGCCACGCTGCGGCGCAGCGCCTACGACCTCGGCAGCCTCCGGGTGCTCGACCCCGACTTCCCCGAGCGCGCGGTCGTGGCCGCGGGCGTCCCCTGGTTGCTGGCCATGCACGGCCGGGACGCCCTCTTCGCCGCCTACATGAGCCTGATGCTCGACCCCGGCCTGGCGCTGGGCACCGTGGAGACGCTGGCCCGCTTCCAGGGCCGTGACGTCGACGTGCGGACGGAGGAGCAGCCCGGACGCATCGTGGGGCGCTTGGGCTTCAGCTCGGCGGGGTTCGGGGAGGGTCGCGCCGGCATCTCCTACGGGGCGGTGGACACGACGCCGCTGTTCGTCATGCTGCTGGGTGAGCTGCGCCGGTGGGGGCTGGCGCCCGAGGTCGTCGACCGGCTGCTGCCCCACGCCGATCGGGCCCTGGAGTGGATCACCACCTTCGGCGACCGCGACGACGACGGTTACGTCGAGTACCAGCGCAACACCGACCGGGGCGTGCGCCACCAGGGATGGAAGGACTCGGCCGAGCCGATCGGCTTCCCCGACGGGCGGCCGGCTCGAGGCCCGCTGGCGCCGGCCGAGGTGCAGGGGTATGTCTACGCCGCCTTCCGAGCCCGGATGCACTTCGCTGTCGAGCTCGGGGACCCGGAGGGCGCCGTCCGGTGGCGGGCCGCCGCCGCCGATCTACAGGCGGCGTTCAACCGCGACTTCTGGATCGACGACGCCGGCTGGGTGGCGTTGGCCCTGGACGGCGACAAGCAGCCGGTGGGGTCGCTGGCGTCGAACATCGGGCACTGCCTCTGGACCGGCATCCTCACCGAGGACCGGGCGGCCGCGGTGGCCAAGCACCTGGTAGCCGACGACCTGTTCTCCGGGTGGGGCGTGCGCACGCTGGCCGCCTCGATGGGCGGCTACCACCCGGTGGGGGCCCACACGGGAGCGGTGTGGCCCCACGACAACGCCGCGTGCGTGGCGGGGCTCGTGCGCTACGGCTTCGTCGACGAGGCGCACCGGCTGCTGACGGCGCAGCTCGAGGCCGCCGAGGCCGACGGCGGGCGACTCGGCATGCTGTGCGGTTTCGACCGCAACGACCTGCGGGCACCCGTGCGGTTCCCGGATTCTTGCACGACCCGGGCCCTGTCGGCCGCGGCCCCGCTGTCCTTCCTGCGGTCGCTGCTGCGCCTCGATCCCTGGATCCCGCAGGGCAAGCTCTGGCTCGACCCCACCCTGCCCGCGGCGATCGGGCGGCTGCGGGTCGAGCGCATCCCGCTGCTGGGCGGCCGGGTCACCGTGAGCGTGGAGGGCGACTCGGTCGAGGTCGAGGACCTCCCGTCCGGCATCGAGCTGATCCGGGCGCCCCGCCACCCCCTCACCGGCGGCAGCTGACCGCCCCTCCTCGCGTTCTGGGTGCAGCTATGCGGTCATACGCCGCACTGCTGCACCCAGTTTCGTTGGCCGCCCCGTCACTCGGCGTCGCGGAGGTCCTCCTTCCACGCCCGGAAGCGGGTGTGGCGGGTGCCGCTGGGACCGACGCCGTCGCCGTTGCCGTCCGGGAACAGGCGGAACGTGTAGCTGGCCGACAG
>DASQUY010000018.1:0-7662 GCA_035641055.1 Acidimicrobiales bacterium
CCGCCGCGACATCGCCGCCGACCCGTCGACCCGGATGCCCAGGGGCGACCAAGTCGCCTTCGTCTCAGAGCAGACCGCCGCGAGTTGGGGGGCGGCGCCGGTCCGCTACGGCACGCTGTTCGTTGCCCCGGACGGCCTCACCGAGACCCAGGCGCGCACGGTCCGCGCCGCCACGGACCACGACCCCGACGAGTGGCTTCGCCGGTACCTCACGGATCCCGAGGCCGCCGCCGGCGGCGTCTCGGCGGAAATCGGCGGGGAATACGCCGACTCACCCCCGAGCGACGGCGCCCTCCTGGGGTGGGCGGCGGCGGGGGCCAGCCTCGTGTTCACCCTGCTGGTCGTGGCCGTGGCGCTGGCGCTGGACGCCAGCGAGTCGGCCGACGAGCGGGCGCTGCTCGCCGCCATCGGCGCCCCGCCGTCGGTGCGGCGCTGATCGTGGCGTGGCAGGCGTTCCTGCTGCCGGCGCTGGGCGCCCTCGTGGCCGTGCCCGCCGGGATGCTGGTCGCCTGGGCCGTCGTGAGCCCCGAGCGAGAGCTGGACGCGGCCGCTCGGGAGGTCGGCGTCGAGATCCCGTGGGCCGCCGCGGCGCTGCTGCTCCTGGCCGTGCCCCTCGCCACCGCCGCCATCACGTGGGCCGGCGCCGCCCTGCGGGGCCGCCGCCGGCACGACCTGTCGTCCCTGAGCCTGGCGGCGGACTGACCCGGGGGCTACCCGTGCGGGAAGAACGAGCGAACGTCGTGCGGCTCGACCGGCGCAGCTCCCGGCGTCCGAGGGCGCACGAGGCGGCCCTGTGGTGCGGCCTGGCGGGCGCGAGCTACCTGGCCCTATCGATCTTCCACACGTGGCTGCTCAGCTGGTTCGTCGCGCCGCTGTGGCTGGTGGTGCTCGTGTGGGGAGGCCCGGCGCTGGTCGATCGGGCTCGGCTCCGGGGCTTTACACCGACAGCAGCAGGGCGTCGCCCTGGCCGCCGCCGCCGCACAGCGCCGCCGCCCCGAGGCCGCCGCCCCGGCGCTTGAGCTCGTGCAGCAGGGTGAGGGCGAGGCGGCTGCCCGACATGCCGATGGGGTGTCCGAGGGCGATGGCGCCGCCGTTGACGTTGACCACGTCGTCGCCGATCCCGAGCTCGGCCATCGAGGCCAGGCCCACGGCGGCGAACGCCTCGTTGATCTCGAACAGGTCGACGTCGCCCACGGCCTTCCCGGCCGGCTCGAGCGCGGCCAGGATGGCCCGTGACGGCTGGGTGAGCAGCGACGGATCGGGCCCGGCGACCTGCCCGTAGCCGACGACCTCGGCGAGCGGCTCGGTCCCGAGGCGCTCCGCCGCCGCCCGGGAGGTGACGATCAGCGCGGCGGCGCCGTCGGAGATCTGCGAGGCGTTGCCGGCGGTGATGTTGCCCGCCTTGTCGAAGGCCGGACGCAGGCCTCCCAGAGACTCGGCCGTCGTACCGGGCCGCACGCCCTCGTCGGTGTCGACGACCAGCGGGTCGCCCCGGCGCTGCGGCACCTCGACCGGGACGACCTCGTCGGCGAACCGGCCCTCCTTGATGGCGGCCGAGGCCCGCTCGTGCGAGCGGGCGGCGAACTCGTCCTGGGGCTCGCGGGCGATCCCCGCCGAGGCGGCGTAGCGCTCGGTGCCGGCGCCCATCGCGACCTGGTCGAAGGCGCAGAACAGGCCGTCGTACATCATCGAGTCGACCACGGACTTGTCGCCCATCCGGTAGCCCTCGCGGGCACCCGGCAGCAGGTAGGGCGCCTGGGTCATCGACTCCATCCCGCCGGCCACGACGATCTCGGCGCCCCCCGACCGGATCAGCAGGTCGGCCAGGAAGACGGCGTTGAGGCCGGAGAGGCACACCTTGTTGACGGTGGTGGCGGGCACGGTCATCGGGATGCCGGCGTTGACCCCCGCCTGCCGGGCGGTGATCTGCCCGGTACCGGCCTGGAGAACCTGGCCCATGAACACGTAGTCGACCTGGTCGGTGCCCACACCGGCCCGGTCGAGTGCGGCCTTGATGGCGAAGCCGCCGAGGTCGGAGGCCTTGAAGCCGCCCAGGGCGCCCGAGAGCTTGCCGATCGGCGTGCGGGCACCGGCGAGGATGACGGAACCGGCCATCTGATGCCTCCCCCAAGGAGTGGTCGGACGGGACTTGCCCCAGGGTAGCTACCAACACCCGCCGACGCCGAGGGCGCCCCCGACCGCCCGCCCGAGGCAACCGCGAACGCTGCCGGAAGGTCGAGGCAATGACGAACGGAAACCGTTCGCTATTGCCTCCGGCGCTGGAGAGCGTTCGTCATTGCCTCAGGCCGGGCGGGACGGTGGCCAGGGGCTCGGGCCGTCGGGGGTCGTTCGTCACTGCCTCGGGTAGCCGTCGCCGTCGGGCAGGCCGGGGGGGTCGGGCGGCTCGTCGTCGTAGGCGTCCTCGTACGCGTCCTCGTAGGCGTCAGCATCGACGTCGTCGTCCGCGTCCCCGTAGCCCGCGTCCAGGTCGGGCACGTCCGGCGGGATGCGCATCCCGGCCGGCAGCTCGCGCTCGACAGGCCGGCGGGGCCGGCCGCGGGGTGCTGACGCTGGCCGCCGCCGGGCGGCAGCGCCGGGCGGCGGGGGCGGGGGAGGCGGCGGCGCCGGCGGCGCCGACCGGTCGCCGGCAGAGGGAGGCGCCGAGCGGTCGCCGCCGGAGGGAGGCGCTGCGCTGTCGGGTGGCTCGGGCGGGGCGGAGAGGCTGCGCGGCCAGACCAGCTCCCGGCGAGAACGGGGGCGCACTGGCAACCGATCCGGTCGACCCGGCGACGCGGGCCCGCGAGCGGGTGTCCCGCTCCCACCGTCGCTCGGGCCCGGCCGACCCGGCTCGCCGGCCCGGTCGCGGTCGCCCCGCCGAGGCAACGGCGATTCGATCAGCTCGTTGAGCGCCGCGGCGGCGGCACGGACATCGCCGTTGCGGGGGGCGGGGAGGTCGGCCCGACCCGGTCGCTCGGACGGGTCGGGCGGAGCCACCCGCGGCACGGCCAGCGGTGCACCCTCGCCCTCGTCCGCCTCGGTGTCGGGCGGCGGGGCCTCGGGCGTCGCGGCGGCCTCATCGGGCGCGTCACCCGGCGGTGTGTCGGTCCCGCGGTCGGACGTCGGCGAGCTCGCGGCCGCAACATCGTTGTCGCCGATCGCCCAGTCGCGGCGCAGGATGCGCGCCCGCTGCTCGAAGGCCTCGGTCATGATGTTCTCGGCCTCGACCCGGGCGTCCTCGACGATCGCCCGCGCTTCCCGTCGCGCTTCCACACGCGCGGCGTCGATGAGCGACCGCGCCTCCCGGCGGGCCTCGGAGAGGATGCGTTCGGCCCGGATGTCGGCCAGCGACTCCGCCACGCTGCTCCGTCCGCTCGGCAGCGGGCCATCCTGGTCGCCGCCGTCGCCGACCCCCGTGTCCTCGGCACCCGCCGCGTCCTCGCCGCCGGCGTCCCCGGCGCCTTCGGTGCCGCCGGCACGCCCGGCCTCCCCCTCCGCGACGAGCTCGTCGGGCACCGGCATCGCCGGCTCGGGCGCGTGCGGCCCAGGCTCCGGAGCGTGCGCGTCGGGATCGGTCACCCGCAGCAGAGTAGGGGGTCCCGGCGCCGCGTGCGCCACCGGCCCCTCGCTGTCGTCCGTTGGAGCCGGTCCGTTACCAGACGGTAGGTTGCGGCGATGCGCCAGATCCTCGAGGCCATTCAGGGGGGCGCCTCGGGCGAGGAGATCGCCGCGCTTCCCATCCCCGAGACCTACCGCGCCGCCCACGTGCTGCGAAGCGAGCAGGACATGTGGGAGGGGGTCCCCTCCGAGGACAAAGACCCTCGCAAGTCGCTCCACGTCGGCGAGGTGCCGACACCGGAGCTGGCGCCCGACGAGGTCTCCCTGGCCGTCATGGCCAGCTCCATCAACTTCAACACCGTGTGGACCTCGATCTTCGAGCCGCTCCCCACGTTCGGGTTCCTCGACCGGCTGGGCCGGGAGTCGTCCTGGGCGTCCCGCCACCGGCAGGACTTCCACGTGGTCGGCTCCGACGCCTCCGGCGTCGTGCTGCGGGTCGGCTCGGCCGTACGCAACTGGAAGCCGGGCGACCGGGTGGCCGTCCATTGCAACTACGTCGACGACCAGGATCCCTCCGCCCACGACGACGCCATGCTCGCCGCCAACCAGCGCATCTGGGGCTTCGAGTCGAACTACGGCGGGCTGGCCGACCTCGCGGTCGTCAAGGCGAACCAGCTCATGCCCAAGCCCGCCCACCTCACCTGGGAGGAGGCGGCCGTCAACGGGCTGTGCGCCTCGACCAGCTACCGCATGCTCGTCGGCCGCCACGCCGCCCGCATGAAGCAGGGTGACACCGTGTTCGTCTGGGGGGCGACGGGGGGCATCGGGGCGTACGCCACGCAGCTCGTGCTGGGCGGCGGCGGCATCCCCGTCGGCGTGGTGTCGAGCCCCGAGCGGGCCAAGCTCCTCCACGCCATGGGCTGCGAGCGCGTGATCGACCGCAAGGCGGAGGGCTACCGGTTCTGGAGGGACGACGACACGCAGGACGAGGCGGAGTGGCGTCGCCTCGGCAAGAAGGTGCGGGAGCTGGCCGGCGACGACCCCGACATCGTCTTCGAGCACCCCGGACGCCAGACGATGGGCGCCTCGGTGTTCGTCGCCAAGCGGGGCGGCGTGATCGTCACCTGCGCCGCCACCAGCGGCTACATGATCGAGTACGACAACCGCCACCTGTGGATGAAACTCAAGCGCATCGTGGCGAGCCACTTCGCCAACTACCAGGAGGCCTGGGAGATGAACCGGCTCATCGACCGGGGCGCCATCCAGCCGGTGATGTCGGCGTGCTACCCGCTGGAGCAGGTGGGGGAGGCCGCCCGAGCGGTCCACCGCAACGAGGCCGAGGGCAAGCTCGGCGTGCTGTGCCTGGCCCCCGAGCCCGGCCAGGGGGTGACCGACCCGGAGAAGCGCCAGCGCGTCGGCGAGGACCGCATCACCCTGTTCCAGCGCCACGCCCGCGGCGAGCTCTAACAGATCGAACTTGCGGTGGTTACGGGGGTCATAGCCCCTCTAACCACCGCAAGTTCGGCTCTTGGCCTAGCCTCAGGGGGCGATGCTGCTCACCGAGATCGACCACGTGGCCATCGCCGTCAACGACCTCGGGGCCGCCATCGCCTACTACCGGGACACGTTCGGCGCCGAGGTCGCCCACCGCGAGGTCGTCGAGTCCGACGGCGTTGAGGAGGCGCTTCTCCGGGTGGCCGACAGCTACGTCCAACTGCTCACGCCCGTGCGCGACGACTCCCCGGTGGCCAAGTTCCTGGAGCGCAGGGGCGAGGGCTTGCACCACGTCGGCTACCGGGTGGACGACTGCGCCGCCGCCCTCGCCGCCGTCCAGGAGCAGGGGGGCCGCATGATCGACGAGGCGCCGCGCCCGGGCAGCCGGGGCACGACCGTGGCGTTCGTCCACCCGAAGGGCGCGTTCGGCACGCTCATCGAACTGGTGCAGGAGTAGCAGGGTCCTCACGCCGGGCGCGGACGGGGGGTAGCGTCACCCCGACTGCGCGCCCAAGTGGAACGAGAGGACATCATGGAACCTGTCGCACAGCCCTATCCGGCGACGTTCGAGGCCGACCGGCCCGAGCGGGTCGCCAACTGGCGCCCGATCGTGCAGTGGCTGCTGGCGATCCCGCACTGGCTCATCCTCAACGCGTTGAGCAGCGTCGGCACGCCGGTGGCGATCGTCAGCTGGTTCGCGATCGTGTTCACCGGAAAGCTGCCCGGAGGCCTGGCCACGCTGCAGTGCCTGATCCTCCGCTACCAGAACCGCACCTGGGCCTACGCCGGGTTCCTGCGGGAGGAGTACCCGCCGTTCGCCTACGACACCGTCGCCGCCGATCGCGGTGACTACCCGCCGGTACGCACGGGGTTCGCCCCCGAGCTCGAGGACCGGAACCGGCTCACGGTCGGGTTCCGGCTCATCCTGGCCATCCCCCAGCTGATCGTCGTGGCCGTGCTCGGCATCGCGGCGCTGGTTGTCTGGGTGATCGCCTTCTTCGCCGTGCTCTTCACCGGCCGCTGGCCCGAAGGGCTGCGGGGCTTCGTGGTGGGCGTGATGCGCTGGGGCACGCGTGTCAGCGCCTACCTCTTCCTGCTCACGGACGAGTACCCGCCGTTCAGCCTGGAGTAGCGAACCGCGCCCGGCCTAATCCGGTTGGGCCGGCGGCGACCACCCGCCAGGATGGTCGCCCATGTTGTCGATCCGCGGGCTCACGGTCGAGGTCGGCGGCACCCTCGTGGTCGAGGGCGCCGCCTTCACCGTGCGCGCCGGCGACAGCGTCGGCCTCGTGGGACGGAACGGCGCCGGCAAGACGTCGCTGCTCCGGGTGCTGGGCGGCATGGACGAGCCCACGACCGGGGTCATCCAGCGTCCCGAGGCGTTCGGCTACCTGCCGCAGGATCCCCAACTCGATCGGGTGCCCGGCCCGCGCGGCCGTGGGAGCGGGGGACATGTCCATGCCACGGCGCTGGGCCACGTCCTCGGCGGCCGGGGCCTCGACGCCTTGGCCGCCCGCCTCGAGGAGCTGCGCCTGAAGATGGAGGCGCAGCCGGGCGACGAGGCGCTGGTGACGAAGTGGAGCCGGGCGCACGACCGGTTCGAGCACGCCGGTGGGTACGCGGCCGAGGCCGAGGCCCGGCGCCTCCTGGCGGGGCTCGGCCTGCGCCCCGACGGCTCCGACATCCCTCTCAGGGTGCTGTCCGGGGGCGAGCGCCGCCGGGTCGAGCTGGCGCGCATCCTGTTCGCCGGCAGCGACCTGCTGCTGCTCGACGAGCCCACCAACCACCTCGACAACGATGCCCGCGACTGGCTGTTCGGCTTCCTGCGCGCCTACCGCGGCGGCCTCGTCATCGTCAGCCACGACCTGGAGCTGCTCGACGAGTCGATCACCCGGGTGCTGCACCTCGACCGCCCGGGCGAGGCCGACGTCGGCGAGCTCACCGAGTACAAGGGCACCTACTCGCAGTACCAGGTCGCCCGGGCGCGCGACGAGGAGCGCCGGGCCAAGCTCGCCGCCCGCCAGCAGGCCGAGATCGCCCGGCTGCAGACCCTCGTCGACCGCTGGGGCGCCAAGGCGTCCAAGGCGGCGTTCGCCAACGCCCTCGAGACCCGCATCGCCCGCATCCGCAGCCAGGCGGTCGACGTCCCCCGGGCGCGCCGGGGCCTGCGGCTGCGGCTCCCCGACCCGCCGCCGTCCGGCCGCACGGCGCTCCGCGTCTCGGGGCTGGCGAAGGCCTACGGCGGCCCGCCGGTGTTCTCCGGCGTGGGCTTCGAGGTCGGCCGGGGCGAACGCCTGCTGGTGCTGGGGCTCAACGGTGCGGGCAAGACCAGCCTGCTGCGGATCCTCGCCGGCGTGACCGAGCCCGACGCCGGGGCGGCCGAGCTCGGTCACCAGGTCAGCGTCGGCTACTACGCCCAGGAGCACGAGGGGATCAGTGGCGGCGCCTCGTTGCTCGACCACATGGTCGAGGCGGGGCCCGACCTCGACAACCAGGTGCGCCGGCGCCTGCTCGGGACCTTCGGCCTCTCGGGCGACAAGGTGTTCCAGGACGCGGCCACGCTGTCGGGCGGCGAGAAGACCAAGCTGGCGCTGTCGCTGCTCGTGGCGGGCC
>DASQUY010000019.1:0-2302 GCA_035641055.1 Acidimicrobiales bacterium
GACGACTACGCCCCGGAGGCCGAGGTGCTCACCGACCTGTCCGACGCCCTACTGGCTCACCTGTCCGAGGACGCCCGCTAGCGCAAGCCGGTGGGGCGGGCCAGCGCGGTCAGCAACAGCCGATCGACGAGCGCCGGATAGTTCAGGCCCGTCGCGGCCCAGAGCAGCGGGAACATCGAGGTCGGGGTGAAGCCGGGCATCGTGTTGACCTCGTTGACAAGCAGCGAGCCGTCGCCGCGGAGGAAGAAGTCGACCCGCGCGAGGCCCTCACAGGACAGCGCCCGGAAGGCCTTGGCGGCCATCGCCCGGACCTCGTCGGCCACGGCGGCCGGCAGGTCGGCCGGGACGTCCAGCGCGACATGGTCCTCATCGAGGTACTTGGCGTCGAAGTCGTAGAACTCGTGGGTCTCATCCACCCGGATCTCGCCCACCACGCTGGTGTCCGGAGGTGCGCCGTCGCGGCCCTCGAGGACGCCGCATTCCACCTCACGGCCGGCGACGGCCTCCTCGACGATCACCTTCGGGTCGTGCCGACGCGCGTCGAGCACAGCCGTCTCCAGGCCGCCGGGCCCGTTCACCTTGGTGATTCCGACGCTGGATCCGCCGCGGGCCGGCTTGACGAAGACCGGCCATCCGAGCCCGGCGACGTGGGCGGCGACCCGGTCACGTTGCTGCTCCCAAGGACCCGGACCGACCAGTACGTGCGGGCACACCGGCAGACCGCTCGCGGCGAGGAGCAGCTTCATGAAGTGCTTGTCCATCCCGACGGCCGATGCCAGCACGCCCGATCCGACGTACGGCACACCGGCGAGCTCCAGCAGCCCCTGCAGGGTGCCGTCCTCGCCGTAAGGACCGTGCAGCAACGGGAGCACGACGTCGACCTCGCCGATGGCATGGGGCACGGCGCCCGGCTCGTGGACGGCGATCTCGGCCGAGCCTGGCGTGCTCGGCAGCACGACCGTGCCGCCCTCGTCGGCCACCTCGGGCAGCCGGCCGTCGGTGATCGCCAGCCGGCCCGGGTCGCCGGGGCCGAGCACCCAGCGGCCCTTGGGCGTGATGCCGATCGGCACCACGTCGTAACGTTCGCGGTCGATCACCTGCAGCACACTCCCCGCGGTGACGCACGAGATCGCATGCTCGGAGCTTCGGCCACCGAAGACGACGGCGACCCGGACACGGCGGGGCTGGTGCTCGCTCACCGGCGCGACCCTACCGCCGACGTACCAGAATCGACGCCATGGCCGACTCTCCTCCGCTCGCCGCCGCCACTGTCGCCGTACATGGGGGACGCCCGGACCGCACGCCCGGTTCACCGTTGTCCGTTCCGCCCGTCCTTGCGTCGACGTATGTGGAGGGCGGCCCGGTGGGCTACGCGCGGGCTGGGAACCCGACATGGGCCGCCCTCGAGGATGTGCTCGGCGCCCTCGAAGGTGGGCGGGCGGTGGTCTTCGGCTCGGGAATGGCTGCCGTGTCGGCGATCCTCGACCAGCTTCCCGATCGGGCCGTGGTCGTGGTTCCGCGGCATGCGTACAGCGGCACGCTGGCATTGCTGGACCAGCTGGGTTCGCAGCGTGCGTTCGATGTCCGGCGTGTCGACATCGCCGACACCGAGCAGACCGCTGCCGCCCTCGACGGCGCGCACCTGCTCTGGATCGAGTCGCCGACGAACCCGATGCTGGAGGTAGCCGATCTTCCCGCGCTGTTCACCACTGCCCGCCGGCTGGGCGTGCGGAGCTGCGCCGACAACACGTTCGCGACGCCCCTGAACCAGCGGCCGCTCGAGCTCGGGGCGGACGTCGTCGTCCACAGCATCACCAAGCTCTTGGCTGGACATTCCGACGTGTTGCTGGGCGCCGTCGTCACCCGGGACGACCGTCTCTACGAGCAAGCGGTCGCCCATCGCACGCTGCGCGGCGCCATCCCCGGACCGGTCGAGGCATGGATCGCCCTGCGCGGCATCCGTACCATGCACCTGCGGCTGGACCGCGCACAGCAGAACGCGCGCATCCTGGCGGAACGACTGGCCGGGCATGCCGCGGCGGGTCGCGTCCGTTACCCGGGGCTCGCCGGCGACCCGGGGCATGCGAGGGCAGCAGCCCAGATGAACGGGTTCGGCTCGATCGTCTCCATCGAGCTGGCGGACGGGGTGGCGGCTGCGGATCACCTGTGCCGCTCGACGTCCCTGTGGGTCCCCGCGACCAGCCTCGGCGGCGTCGAGTCGACGCTCGAGCGTCGTCGCCGCTGGCCGGACGAGAGCCCCACGGTTCCCGAAAGCCTGGTGCGCCTCTCCGTCGGCATCGAG
>DASQUY010000020.1:0-9463 GCA_035641055.1 Acidimicrobiales bacterium
TCGAGGTGGTCCGGCTCCACGTTGGTCACGACGCCGGCCTCGGCGTCGAGGGCCAGGAACGTGCCGTCGCTCTCGTCGGCCTCGACGACGAGCGGACCGGCACCGCCCCAGGTCGCGCTGCGCCCGAGGTGCGCGATCGTCGCCCCCACCACGTAGCCGGGCTCCCGCCCGGCGTCGGTGAGGATCGTCGCCAGCAGCGCCGAGGTCGTCGTCTTGCCGTGCGTCCCGGCGACGGCGACGGCGGTGCGCTGCGCCGAGAGCCCCCTGAGGGCGACCGAGCGGTGGACCACCGGTACCCCCCGCTCGCGGGCGGCAGCGACGTCGGGATCGTCGGCCGGGGTGGCCGTCGAGACGATGACGGCCTCGATGTCGTCGGCGAGTGGCGGTCGCTCGGGTCCGGTGGCGACGTCGACGCCGCTGTCCACGACCATGGGCAGGAACGGCGTCGTCGGCACCGGCTCGTGGCCGGACACCCGGTGGCCCGTCTCGGCCAGGAGCGTGGCCACGGCGCTCATGCCGGCCCCGCCCACGTTGCACACGTGCAGCCGACGCGGCCGCCCGAGGTCGAGCTCCTCACTCACGGGCGTGCTCCTCGGCGAGCGCGGCGATGGCGGTCGCGGCGTCCGGGCGGGCCGCCGCCCGGGCCGCGTCGGACATCTGCGCCAGCCGGCGCGGGGCGGTGAGCAGGGCGTCGACCTCCGCCACGAGCCGCTCGCCGTCGAGCTCGGCGTCCGGCACGACGACCGCGGCGCCGGCGCGCTCCATGTGGCGCGCGTTGGCGGTGTGGTGGTCGGCGGTCACGTGCGGCGACGGCACCAGCACGGCCGGCAGCCCGGCCGCCAGCAGCTCGAAGCAGGTGCTGGACCCCGCCCGGCACACGGCGACGTCGGCGGCGGCGAGTGAGGTCGGCATGTCGTCGTCGTACTCGAGAGCCTCGTAGCGGAGCGGGCCGTCGTCGGCGACCGGCGGCCCCCCAGCCGTTGTCTCCGCCCAGTCGCGTGACCCGACCACGTGGCGCATGTGGAGGTCACGGCGGTCCGCCCAGCGCCGGGCGGCGTCGACGGCGGCCTGGTTGAGGCGCAGCGCCCCGAGGGAGCCGCCGAAGATCAGCACCAGCCGGCGGTCGGCGTCGACGCCGAGCTTGGTGCGGGCGGGCCCGGAGTCCCGGGCGCGGTCGATGGCCAGGATGTCGGCCCGCACGGGGTTGCCGGTGACCACCGCCCGCGGCAGCGGCGTGCCCTCGAACGACACCGCACACACCTTGGCGAACCGGCCCACCAGCCGGTTGGCGGCGCCCGGGAGGGCGTTCTGCTCGGCCACCACGATCGGCACCCGACGCAACGCCGCCGCCAGCGCGCACGGCACGCTGGCGTAGCCGCCGACCGACACGACGACACGGGGCCGGCGCCGGGCCACGAGCCGCCACGCCCGGGCGAGTGCCACCAGCAGCGAGAACGCCGAGCGCACGTTCCGCAGGCTCAGCCGGCGTTCGAAACCCCGGCCGGGCAGCACGGTGAGCTCGAACCTTGCCGCCGGCACGAGACGGGTCTCGATCCCCCGCTCGCTCCCCACGAGCTCGACCGAGCCAATCGGGTGGCCCCGATCGGCCAGCGCCCGGGCGATGGCGAGGGCCGGCAGCACGTGCCCGGCCGTGCCGCCGCCGGCGATCAGCGCGAAGCACCTCTGAGCGTGCCGGGCTCGCCTCATCGTCGGGCGCGGGCCTGGCGGGCGACGGCGAGCAGCAACCCGGCAGCAGCCATGCTGAAGAGCAGTGACGACCCGCCGGCGCTGACGAACGGCAGCGGGACGCCGGTGATGGGAAGGATGCCGATCACGGCCCCGATGTTGACGAATGCCTGCATCCCGAACCAAGCAGTCACGCCGACGGCCAGCAGGAAGCCGAAGCGGTCGGGAGCGTGCAGGGCGACGCGTATGCCGAGGATCAGCAGCAGCACGAACAGCCCGACGACCACGGTGGCCCCCACCAGGCCGAGCTCCTCGCCGACGATGGCGAAGATGAAGTCCGTGTGGGCGTACGGCAGGAAGCCCCACTTCGCCCGGCTGGCACCCAGCCCCGTGCCGGCCAGCCCGCCGTCGGCGAGCCCTACCAGCGCCTGGATGCCCTGGTAGCCCGTGTCCAGCGGGTCGGCCCACGGGTCGAGGAAGGTGAACACCCGGGCCCGCCGGTACGGGGCGGCCAGGGCCAGGGTGACCGCGGCGCCGAGGCTGGCGACGGACCAGCGGGCGAGCGGACCCAACGGAGCCCCGGCTACGTAGCACAGCGCCAGGGCGACCGCGACGAGCACCAGCGTCGTGCCCAGGTTGGGCTGCAGCATGAGCAGCGTCGCCATCACCGCCAGCACGACGATGACCGGCCGCAGCGTCGCCCTGGTGTTGCGCATGCGGCTCGCCCGGCGCGCCAGCAGGTCGGCCACCCAGACGACCAGGGCCAGCTTCGCCAGCTCGGCCGGCTGGAAGGTCAGGGGACCCAGGCCGATCCACCGCGAGGCGCCGTTGGCGCTGACGCCGACACCGGGAACGAGCGCCGCCACCAGCAGGACGAGCGACAGCACCAGCAGCGGCGAGGCCAGCCGGCGCCAGCGGTGGTAGTCGGCGCGGGCCAGGAGCACGAGGGCGATCGCCCCGGCGCCGGCCCAAGCGGCCTGGCGGCTCACGAAATGCCACGACGACCCGTACTCGTCGAGTGCCACCACCGACGACGCCGACATGACCATGACGAGCCCGAGGAGGTTGAACACCGTCACGAGGAACGCCAGGGCCAGGAACATGCCCCATCCGGCGGCGGTCACCCCCCGCCGCCCCGTGGGGCCCCGTCGGCGCCGGGCGCCGTTGTCCCGGCGATCCCCGGACCGCTCGCCGGACCGGGCGCGGGTCAAGGTCGTGCTCACGGCAGATACGCGACTCGGCCGTAGGCCGAGGCCGCTTCACCTTTCCCGGCGTAGGGCGGGGTAGCGAGCGGGTGGCGCTGAGGATGCGGCGCCGCTTGAGGCGCTTGCGCCGAAGGCGGTAGGCGCCGCACCGGAGGCGACAGGACCCGTGAGAGGAGGGGCGCGGACGGGCGAAGCCGGCTCATGGGGAGCCCTCCCCTGCGCCCGTGACCTCGCGGACCGCTCGGGCGAAGTCGTCGCCCCGCTCCGCGTACGACTCGTACCAGTCGAAGCTGGCGCAGCCGGGCGATAACAGCACGGCGTCGCCCGACCGCGCGGCGTCGACCGCCGCCCGCACGGCGTCGTCCATCGAACCGGCCCGCACGACCGGTCGGATACCCGCGAAGGCGGCGGCCACCTCCGGGGCGGCCTCGCCGATCGCCACCACCGACCGGATCGGCGCCGCCTCCTCGGTCAGGTCGCCGAGGTCGAGGCCCTTGTTGCGACCGCCGGCGATCAGCACCACCGACGAGAAGCCCCGAATCGCCGCCCCGGCGGCGTGCGGCGTCGTCGCCTTCGAGTCGTCGTAGAACCGCACCCCTCCAGCCTCCCCCACCAGGGTCACGCGATGGGGGAGCCCCGAGAACTCGAGCAGCCCCCGCCGTACGCCCTCGACGCTGGCGCCGCCCGCCAGTGCGGTCGCCGCCGCCGCCAGCCCGTTGGCGACGTCGTGGGGCAGCGCCCGCGGCAGCTCGGCGACCCGGGCGAGCTCGACGTCACCGGGCCCCACCAGCCGCCCCCCGTCCCTTCGGAAGTCCCCCTCCCCTCGCAGTGAGAAGCGCACCTGCCGGCCCCGGGCCGAGGCCAGGTGCCGGGCCACGACGGGATCGTCGGCGTTGCCGACCGCCACCTGCTCGGCCGACTGGTCGCGCCAGATGCGGGCCTTGGCCGCCTCGTACGCCGCGATGTCGGCGTGGCTGTCGAGATGGTCGGGGGCGAAGTTGAGCCAGGTCCCCACGGCCGGGGCGAATCGCTGCGAGTGCTCCAGCCGGAACGACGACGCCTCCACCACGAACACGTCGGTGGACGGGTCGTCGATGGCGGCCACGAGCGGCACGGGCGTGTTGCCGACCGCCACCGCCGCCAGCCCCGAGGCCACCAGCATGTCCCGCACGAGCATCACGACCGTGGTCTTGCCGTCGGTGCCGGTGACGGCGAGCAGGGGGCGGTCGTCCCACCGGGCGGCGAGGTCGAACTCGGACAGCACCGGCACCCCGGCGGCGCGGGCCATCCCGAACACGCGATGGTGGGCGGGCACGCCGGGCGCCGGCAGGACGGCGTCGACCCCCGACAGGAGCGCCGCCAGCTCGTCCCCGTCGGGCGCGGCGGCCAGCGGGCGCCCCAGCTCGTCGGCCACCGCCCGGGCGCCAGGGCCCGGGGCGTCGTCCGCCAGCACCGGCTCGTCGCCGTGCGCCGCCAGCGCCCGGGCGACGGCGCCGCCGGTCACCCCGAGGCCGAGCACCAACGCCTTCATCAGTCGGGGACTCCTGTGGAGACCCAGTCGGCGTAGTAGATGGCGAGCGCCACGGCCATCGACATGATCGCCAGGATCCAGAACCGCACGATCACGGTGGTCTCGGGCCAGCCGGCGAGCTCGAAGTGGTGGTGCACCGGCGCCATGCGGAGCACCCGGCGGCCGCCGAGCAGTCGGAAGGTGCCGACCTGCAGGATCACCGAGAGCGTCTCGAACACGAACAGCGCGCCCACGATCGGCAACAGCAGCTGCACGTTGAGGGTCAGCGCCAGTGCGGCCAGTCCGGAGCCGATGGCGAGCGCCCCCGTGTCGCCCATGATCACCTGCGCCGGCGGCGCGTTCCACCACAGGAACCCGGTGATGCCCCCGACCATGGCGGCGGCGACGACGGCCAGGTCAAGGGCGTGGGTGACCCCGTAGACGTCCGGGTGACGGAACGCCCAGAACGCCACCACCGTGAAGGTGAGAAAACCGTAGATCGAGGACCCCGCGGCCAGCCCGTCGAGCCCGTCCGTGAGGTTGACGGCGTTGGTGGTGCCGACGATGAGCAGCACGGCCAGGATGGTCCACCCCACGCTGCCCAGTTCCCAGCCGGGCTCGGACGCCCGGGTGAAGCTCAGCGTGGTCTCGATGTCGGTCCAGACCACCGTCGCCACGGCGAAGCCGATCGCCACCGTCAGCAGGCCCCCCATCTTGGCCCGCTTGGACAGGCCGAGGTTGCGCTCGTGGCTCACCTTGATCCAGTCATCGACTGCCCCCACCACGGCGGCGCCGGCGATGGCCAGCATGACCAGCACCCCGGTGCGGGTGAAGGCGAGCCCACCCCGGAGGTGGGCGAGGCCGTAGCCGAGCACGGCGGCGACGACGATGGCGACGCCCCCCATCGTCGGGGTGCCGGCCTTCGTGGTGTGGCCGTCGGGCACGTCGGCGTGTATCGGTTGACCCACGTTGTGGGCGCGCAGCCAGTCGATCAGGTAGCGGGTGCCGAGCAGCGACAACCCGAGGCTGATGCCCCCGGCCAGCAAGAGGGAGATCACCCGTCGTCCCCCCACCCGGGCGGCGAACGCTCCGCCAGAGCGGCGCGGGCCACCTCGCGATCGTCGAACGGCCGGGCCGTGTCACGGACGATCTGCGTGGTCTCGTGGCCCTTCCCGGCGATGATCACCACGTCGCCGGGGTGGGCCTCGGCGATGGCGCGGTCGATGGCCCGGCGCCGGTCCACCTCCACGGTGACGTCCGCCAGCCCCTCCGAGCACGTGGGCACCCCGGCGCGGATCTCGTCGATGATGGTCTCGGGGTCCTCTGAACGGGGGTTGTCGGACGTGAGGATCACGGCGTCGGCCAGGCGGGCCGCCACCTCCCCCATGAGCGGGCGCTTGGCGGCGTCGCGGTCCCCTCCGCACCCGAACACCGCCACGAGCCTTCCCCCGTCGCGCACCAGCTCGCGTGCAGCTCGCAGCGCCTTGTCGAGGGCGTCGGGCTTGTGCGCGTAGTCGACGATCACGCCGAAGGGCTCGCCCGCTCCCACCGCCTCGAAGCGTCCGGGCACCGGGGCCGCCGCCGACAGCCCGCGCGCCACGGCCTCGGGCCCGATGCCCAGCGCCTCAGCGGCGGCCGCCGCCGCCACGGCGTTGGTCACGTTGTGCCGCCCGGCCATTCGCAGGGTGACCGGCTCGCCGCGCCAACCGAACGACGCCCCGGCGGGCGACAGCTCCAGACCCTCGGCGTCCGCCCCGGAATAGCTGGTGGTGACGACGTCGGGCTCGGCCTCCAGGCGCTCGAGGAGCCGGCGGCCCCAGGCGTCGTCGCGGCAGACGACCGCCCGCGAGCCGAAGGCGGGGGTGAACAGAGCGGCCTTGGCGGCGAAGTAGGCATCCATGGTGTGGTGGAAGTCGAGGTGGTCCTGGGACAGGTTGGTGAAGACGGTGACGGCGAACCGGGTGCCGTCCACCCGATGAAGCGCCAGCCCGTGGGACGACACCTCCATCGCCACGGCCGCCCGACCGGGTCCGGCGGCACCGGCGTCGCGCACCTCCGCCAGCAGGGCCTGGAGATCGGTCGCCTCCGGCGTCGTCCGGGCGCCGGAGAGCGTGCCGATCACCGCGCAACTCGTGTAGCCGGACGCCTCCAGCACGGGCCGCAGCATGTGGGTCACGGTGGTCTTGCCCGAGGTGCCGGTCACGCCGACGACGTCGACGTCGTGTGACGGGTGGCCCCAGAACGCCGCCGCCAAGGGGCCCATCGCCCGGCGCACGTCGGTGACCACGATCTGCGGCACGCCGAGCGCCAGCTCGTGGTCGACCACCAGCGCGCCGGCGCCGGCGCCCACGGCGTCGGCCGCCAGGTCGTGCCCGTCGACGTGTGATCCCCGCACGCAGCAGAACAGCGACCCTGGGACGACGTCGCGCGTGTAGTGCACGATCGCGGTGAGATGGGGGTCGCCGCCCGCGCCGCCGAGCCGGGCGCCGGCATGGCCGCCGGCAAGCTCGCGCAGCTTCACGGCTAGCCGCCTCGGTCGGGGGCGCTCGTGGCGGTGGCTGCGGCCGGCGCGCTGGTCGTGGTCGTCGACGCCTTCTTTGGCGGCGCCGTCGTGGTCGTCGACCCCTTCTTCTCGTCCGGGGCCGTCGTCTTGTCCGGCGCCGTGGTGGTGGTGGGCGGCGGTGCCGTCGTGGGGGGCGCCGCCGCTGGGGCCCGCACCTTCGGCTCCTCGAGGGGTGGCAGCGTGCCGGCGTCCTCCGTCGCCGACGAGGGGGCGATGCGCAGGGTCCGCAGCGCCTCCCGGCCGATCGCGGCGAAGGCGGGGGCGGCCACTCTGCCGGCGAAGGGCGACGTCCCCGGCTCGTCGATGACGACGATGATCGACACCTGCGGGTCGTCGGCGGGGATGAACCCGGCGAACGTGGCGGCGTAGTGGACGTTCCCGTTGGCGTCCTCGTAGCCGCCGCCCGGCTGCGGCTTGCGTGCGGTCCCGGTCTTGCCGGCGACCTCGTAGCCGTCGATGGCCGCGTCCTCGGCGGTGCCGTACGCCACGGCCTGCGCCAGCATCTCCCTGACCTGCTGGGCGGTGGTCGGCGACACGACCCGCTGGCCCTCGCCGGGGGCCACGTCGTGGCGCTCCCCCTCGGCGTCGAAGGTGGCGCGGAGCAACGTGGGCGGAACGTACACCCCGTTGTTGGCGATCGTGTTGAAGGCGTGGAGCATCTGCATGGCGGTCACCGAGATCCCTTGACCCAGGGGGATCGATCCGATCGAGGTGCCGGACCAGTCCTCGGGTTCGACCAGCAGCCCGGGGACCTCGTGCGGCAGCCCGAGGGCGGTCTGCTTTCCGAACCCGAAGCGGCGAAGGTACTCGTCCAGCGTTTCCATCCCCAGCCGCTGGGCGATCTCGATGGTACCGATGTTGGACGACAGGGCGAGGATCTGGTTCGCGGACAGCCGCGGCGGGAGCGAGCTGGCGTCGCTGTAGGTGTGGTCACCCACGAGCAGGCTGCTGGGAACGTCGAGCACCGTGTCGGGTGTGACGGCGCCTTCCTCGAGCGCCGCGGCCATGGTGATGATCTTGTTCACCGAGCCCGGCTCGTACATCGTGGTCACGGCCCGGTTGTCGCCGGTGTCGCCGACCCGGCCGGTCTTCGGATCGGCCTCGACGTTCGCCATCGTCAGCACCTCGCCGGTCCGGGGATCGGACACGATGGCCCAGCCGCCCTTGGCCCCGACGGCCCGCACCTGCTCGGCGAGGATGGCCTCGGTGGCGTACTGCAGGCCCCGATCGATGGTGAGCATGAGGTCGTCGCCCGGCTCGGAGGGGTCGACCACGTGCCGCCCGCCCGGGATGGTGCGACCCTCGAGATCGCGCTCCACCACGTACTCGCCCGGGTCACCCGAGAGCCGCTCGTCGTAGCGCAGCTCGAGCCCCGACACGCCGACGTTGTCGATGTCGACCGTGCCGAGCAGCGCGTGGGCCAGAGCGCCCGCCGGGCGGAGCCGGGCCGACTCGTCGAAGACCAGCACACCCGGTATGTCGAGCGCCTCGACGCGCTCGGCGCGCTCGTCGTCCACCTGGCGCGCCAGGTAGACGAAGTGGCCGTCGGTGGCGAGCTTGGCCGCCACGTCCTTCGGGGGCAGCTCCAGGGCGTCCGCCAGGTCGCTCGCGGCGCGCCCGGAGTCGGGCACGACGCTGGGGTCGGCGCCGATGCTCCGGGTCGGGACCGACAGCGCCAGGTCCTGGCCGTTGCGGTCGAAGATGGTGCCCCGGGCCGCCGGGAGCGAGATGGGCTCGATCCGCTGGTCCTCTCCGTAGGCGACGTACTGCTGGGCGCCCACCACCTGCACGTAGCCGAGCCGCACGAGCACCACCGCGAACAGGAGGCCGAACAGGACCAGCAGGCCCAGCGCCCGGTAGCGGGGGTCGCCGAGTCTCCCGCTCCCACGGCCGCTCGGGCCGGCTCGCCGCAGGCGCGGGCTCATGGTCGCGGCTCGCTCCCTCAGGGAGCGGGCTCCATGTAGGGCTTGACCCGGGCGGCGCTGGTGTCGGGCGACGGCGGCGACTCCTCCCCGGGTGGGTCGTCGCTGGGCGCCGGACGCTCCGGCGACAGCCACTCCGGATCGGCCGCCGGCACCATGCCGAGCTCCTCGGTCGCCTCGGCGAGGATGCGCTGCGGCGACTCGAGCTCGGCCACCTGCCGCCGCAGCTCCTCGTAGCGAGCTTGCTCCGCCGCCACCTGCTGGTCGAGGGCGTCGAGGCGGCCCTGGCCCTCGATCAGCAGCGCGTGGCTGACGGCCACGCCGAAGAGGGCGACGAACAGCAACACGGTCAGCACCACCCCGGCTCGAGGGCTGAGCCGGAGGCCGAGCCCGCGCCGGTCGGGCCGGACGACCCGGAGGTGGCGATCCCGCTGGTCGCGGCCGGGACGCGACCGGGTGCTGGGAAGGGGGACGACACGGGCGGTGGCCATCACGCGACCTCCGGCAACGGGAGCTTCTCGACCGCTCGCAGGCGGGCGGCCTCGGCGCGGGGGTTGGCGGCGACCTCGTCAGCGGA
>DASQUY010000021.1:0-3546 GCA_035641055.1 Acidimicrobiales bacterium
CCCGCCGGGCCACGACCGCCGCCGCCGCCCCGGACACTGGCGTCGAGCGCGACCCGTAGGTGCCGAGCCCGAACGGCGTCTGGTCGGTGTCCCCGTGGACCACCTCGACGTCTTCGGGCGGGATGCCGAGCTGGCTCGACACGATCTGGGCGTAGGTGGTCTCGTGGCCCTGCCCCTGGGTCTGGACGCTGAGCCGCACGACCGCCTTGCCGGTGGGGTGCAGCCGCAGCTCGCAGCCGTCGGCCATACCCAGGCCGAGGATGTCCATGTGCTTGCGGGGCCCGGCGCCCACACCCTCGGTGAAGAAGCTGAGGCCGATGCCCATCAGCTCGCCCCGCTCCCGGCGCTCGGCCTGCTCCCGCCGCAGCTCGTCGTAGCCGGCGGTGTCGAGAGCCAGCTGCAGCGCCCGGGGGTACTCGCCCGAGTCGTACTCCCACCCGGTGTGCGTGGTGTAGGGGAACTGCTCCGGCCGCAGCAGGTTCCGCATGCGCAGCTCGGCCGGGTCCATGCCCAGCTCGTCGGCGAGGACGTCGACCATCCGCTCGACGAGGTACACCGCCTCGGTGATGCGGAACGAGCAGGCGTAGGCCACGCCGCCGGGTGCCTTGTTGGTGTAGACGCCGGTGACCTTGCAGTGGGCGGCCTGCAGGTCGTAGCTGCCGGTGAAGATGTTGAAGAACCCGGCCGGGAACTTGGTGGGCTGAGCGGTGCCGTTGAAGGCCCCGTGGTCGGCGATCACGCTGACCCGCAGGGCCAGCATCTTGCCGTCGCGGGTGGCGGCGAACTCGCCGCGCATGTGGTAGTCGCGGGCGAACCCGGTCGACATGAGGTTCTCGGAGCGGTCCTCCACCCACTTGACCGGCTTGCCGCTCACGATCGTCCCCACCACGGCCAAGACGTAGCCGGGGTAGATCGGCACCTTGTTGCCGAAGCCGCCGCCGATGTCGGGCGAGATCACCTGGATCTTGTGCTCCGGCAGGCCGGCCACGAGGGCGTAGACCGTGCGGTGGGCGTGCGGCGCCTGGCTCGTGATCCAGGCGGTGAGCTTGCCGGTCACCGGGTCGAGGTGGGCCACCGAACCGCACGTCTCCAGGGGCGCCGGGTGCGAGCGGGGGTAGACCATGTCCTGGGTCGCCACCACCTCCGCCTCGGCGAAGACCTGGTCGCAGCGGGCGGCGTCGCCCGACTCCCAGTCGAAGATGTGGTTGTCGGCCTTGTCCTCGATGTCGTCCCGGATCACGGGAGCCCCGTCGTCGAGCGCCCGGCGGGCGTCGACCACCGGGGGCAGCGGCTCGTAGTCGACCTCGATCAGCTCCAGGGCGTCCCGGGCCGCATAGCGGTCCTCGGCGACGACGAAGGCCACCTCCTGGCCTTGGAACCGCACCTTGTCGGTGGCGAGCACGGCCTGGACGTCCTGCGACAGGGTCGGCATCCACGCCAGGTTCAGGCCCTCCAGCGTGGCGCCGGTGATGACCGCCTTGACCTTGGGGTGCGACTCGGCGGCGGAGGTGTCGATGGACGTGATCCGGGCGTGGGCGTACGGGCTGCGCAGGATGGCGCCGTGCAGCATGCCCGGCAGCTGGATGTCGTCGATGTAGTTGCCCTTGCCGCGGATGAAGCGGGCGTCCTCCTTGCGGAGCATGCGCCCGAAGCCGACGGGGTTGCCGGCGTCGCTGACGGGCACGTCGGCCGGGATGGGGGGAATCTCGGTGGCGGTCACGCCGACACCTCCTCGGTTGCGGGGGCCTCGGGGTGCTCGGCCGCCCAGCGGATGGCCCGCACCACGTTCTCGTAGCCGGTGCAGCGGCAGAACTGACCGGAGATCGCCTCCCGGATGTCGGCCTCGGAGGGATCGGGGTCATGGTCGAGCAGCCACCGGGCGGTCATCAGCATGGCCGGCGTGCAGAAGCCGCACTGGAGTCCGTGGCACTCCATGAACCCCTGCTGCACCGGGTCGAGCTGACCGTCGCGCTCGAGGTCCTCCACCGTCCGGACGGTCCGCCCGTCGGCCATGGCCGCCAGCACGGTGCAGCTCTTGACCGGCTCGCCGTCCATCCACACCACGCACGTGCCGCAGTTCGAGGTGTCACACCCCCAGTGGGTGCCGGTCAGGCCGAGGTGGTCGCGCACGAAGTGCACGAGCAGCAGCCGGGGCTCGATGTCCCGGGTCACCTCGGTGCCGTTGACGGTCACGGTCACCTGCATGGTCACGCTCCCTGCTCGAAGGCTCGACGGACACTCACGGTTGATCTGGCTTGCCTCTGCGCAGCTGCTGGGAGGCCTCGCTGTCGAGCCGGGAGCACGTCGTGGATTCCGTACTGTTCAGTGCCCACGACGCCCTACCCGCTCGGCCGCTCCACGCTCTCCGCGGGCCCGGGCCACCGACCGGCGCAGGGCTCGGAGGGTGAGCTCGCGGGCCAGGTGGCGCTTGTAGTCGGCGGGGCCGCGCTGGTCGGTCACCGGGCTGCTTCCCTCAGCCGCGGCCTCGGCGGCGGCCGCCAGGCTCTCCTCGGTGGGCGGCTGCCCCCGCAAACGGTCCTCGGCGGCCGGGGCACAGAAGTGCGGCGCCCCCACCGCCGTCAGCCCGATCCCCACGTCGGCCACCGTCTCGCCGTCGCCCTCCAGGGTGACGAAGGCGCCGGCGGCGGCGATCGGCCAGTCACCCACCCGCCGCTCGACCTTCTCGTAGGCGCTGCCGACACCCGAGCGGATCGGGACCCGCACCTCGGTGAGGATCTCCGCCGGCCCGACCACCGTCTCGTAGGGACCCGTGTGGAACTCGCGGGCCGGGGTGTTCCGGGTGCCGTCGGCCGAGCGGACGACCAGCTCGGCCCGCAGCGCGGACCCCACGGCGGCCAGGTCCTCGGACGGATCGGCCTGGCAGAACGAGCCCCCGATCGTCCCCCGGTTGCGCACGATGGGATCGGCGATGACCCGCTCGGCGTCGGCGAAGATCGGGTAGTGCTCGGCCAGGACCGCCGAGTCCAGCAGCTCGCCGTGCCGGGTCAGGCCGCCGATGGCGATTTCGTCGCCCTCGACGCGGATGTAGGCCAGGTCGATGAGGTCGTTGATGTCGATGAGGACCTCGGGCCTCGCCAGGCGCAGCTTCATCATCGGCAGCAGGCTGTGGCCGCCGGCGAGGAGCCGCGCCTCGGGCCCGTGCCGGTCGAGCAGCGCCAAGGCATCGTCGACGCTGCCGGCCCGCTCGTACTCGAACGGCGCAGGAGTCTGCATGTTCCCCCTCCGGTGCATGCACGGGGCCGGGGGCGGGACCGGCCCGACGATCAGGGTGCGCCCGGCGCGCTGGGCTGTCCACCGACGCCTAAGCGAACGGTTATCGGCGTACGGTGCATGCGTGACGCTCACGCAGCTCGAGGCCTTCGTGCTCGTCGCCCGCCTGGGGTCCGTGAAGGCGGCGGCGCAGGTGCTGGGCGTGAGCGAGCCGGCGGTGTCGGGGGCGCTGGCGGCGCTGCGCCAGCACCTGGGCGACTCGCTGGTCGTGCGCACCCCGGCCGGCATGGAGCTGACCCCGGGCGGCCAGCGGCT
>DASQUY010000022.1:0-15614 GCA_035641055.1 Acidimicrobiales bacterium
CCACGTGGCCATGCCGAGCAGGAGGCCCCAGATCAGGAACCAGGGATCCCACAGGAACAGGTGCCAGCGCACCGCCTGCCGATCGCCGTCGGCGGCCGGCTCGATGACACCGGCTTCCAGCAGGGCCTGGCCCACCACGAGCGCACCCCCGTACAGGACCAGGACCGCGCTGGCGCCCCAGGCGGCGGCGCGGAGCGGACGCCGGGGCAGGCGCCGACCCCACGGCTGGACGACCGCCAAGGCCAGGACCGCCCCGATGGCCTTCAGCCCCGCCGTCAGCCACACCACGGCGATCAGCGCCGGATCGCGATCTCGTGCCAGGTCCTCCAGCTCGCCACCCAGCGTGTCGAGCCCGAGCGTCCCTCCCGCACCCCAGTAGGCGCTGACCAGCGCATAGAGCACGCCGACCGCGAACGCCGCGTAGCCCCACGAGGTGGAACGCCCCGCGCTCATCGAGTACGGGATAGCCCTCCCGGCGGTCGGTCGCAACGGGCCCTAGTGTCGTTGTCAGCGACAGCACACTGGGTCTGGGCACCAACGAAAGGACGTTCCTCGATGCCGGCACGAACGTTGGCGGCGGCCGTCGCCCTCGCCGCCGTCGCGACCAGCGCCGTCGCCCAGGGAGCACCGGCGGCGGCCGAGCGGCCCGGGACCGCCGGGCGCTCACCGAAGCACGTTGTCCTCGTCGACTGGGACGGCTTCGACCCCGCGTTCCTCGACATGGCGGACACCCCCAACCTCGACGCGCTGGCGGCGCGGGGCAGTCTGACCATCGGCTCCTCCACCTTCCAGACCACCTCCAACCCCGCCCGGGCGTCGATGTCCACCGGCACCTGGCCGGACACCCACAACAACGCCGCCTGGTACTACGACCCCGTAGCCAACACGGCGCGTGCACAGGAGCGACACCTCGAGGCCGAGACCATCGCCGAGGCGCTGGCCGAGGAGGGCCGCACGGTGGCGTCGGTGCAGTGGTACATGCTGCAGAACCACGGCGTCGCGTTCGGCGACCCCGACCACCTCTACGTCCAGCCGGGTGGCGACTTTGGCCACCGCGTCGACGTGGCCATCGACATCCTCCACGGGCGGCCCGTCGACTCCGGCGGCACGCCGGTGACGGTCCCCGAGATCCCCGACCTGCTCGCCGTCTACGGCAGCGACCTGGACTCCCTGGCCCACGACGTGGGAGCCGAGAGCCCCGCCATCGGCCCGCTGCTCGCCCAGATGGACGTCGACCTCGGCCGGCTCGTGCAAGCGACGAAGGATGTCGGCATCTACGGCGAGACCGCGTTCATCCTCACCAGCGACCACGGCATGACGAGCTGGAACCAGACGCTGCTCCCGCAGGTGCTCACCGCGATCAACGATGCCGGCTACGTGCCCCAGATCATCCTGCCGGGCCTGTCGCCGCAGCCGGAGGCCGAGGTCGTGATCGTGCCCAACGCCGTCCGCTACGGCGACATCACCCTGCGAGGGCGGGCGGCCACCGAGCAGGGCCGCCGGGACGTGCGCACCGCGCTCGAATCCCTGACGCCCACGATCATCTCGCAGGTGCTCGACGAGGACGATCTTCGCGAGCTGCGGGCCAGCCCCAAGCTCGGCGACCTCATCGCCGAGGCGGCCCCGCCGTTCGCGTTCGGGCTGCCGCCCCCCGAGGGGGAGATGCGGGGCGGGCACGGCAGCACCCAGGAGCTGGAGGTGCCGTTCCTCCTGTCCGGTGCCGGCATCCGCCGGGGCGTCGCCCCCGACGCCCCGAACGTCGTCGACGTCGCCCCGACGATCGCCGCCCTGCTCGGCGTGCCCCCGCCCGACCAGGCCGACGGCCGGGTCCTCGCCGAGGCCATGGGGCCGCCCGCCTCGCCCCGGGCACGAGGGCAGGGGGGCCTGGCGGGGGGCGCCGGCACGTAGGTCGCGGAACTGCGTGCAGCCGGACCATCCCCGGCTGCGGGCGGGCCGCGAACGACAATCTGGCGATGGCCGACGCGGACAGCGTGCCTGGCTCGCCGCGGGCGCTGCGGACGGCGCGGTTGGAGGCCTTCAGTGATGGCGTGTTCGCCATCGCCATCACGCTGCTCGTCCTCGACATCGCCGTGCCGGCCGGCTCCGAGGATGACCTGCTGCGCGCCGTCGCCGACGAGTGGCCCTCCTACCTGGCCTACGTCGTCAGCTTCTCCACAATCGGCGCAGCGTGGCTCGCCCATTCCGCCGTCACCGAGTACCTGGGGCGCGCCGACTCCATGCTCGTGCGGCTGAACCTGCTGGTGCTGCTCGTCGTCGCCTTCATCCCGTTCCCCACCCGGCTGCTCGCCGAGTACAGCCGCACCGACGAGGCGGCACGGGTCTCCACCACCGTCTACGGCATCACGCTTCTGGCGACCGCGGCGCTGCTGTCGGTCCTGTGGCGCTACGCGGTCCGCGCCGGGCTCGTCCGGCCCGATGCCGCCGACGAGGAGATCCGCGCCCTGACCACCCGCCTCGACCCCAGCCTCGTGGGCTACGTGGCCATCATCGTTCTCGGGCTCTTCCTGCCCGTCGTCGCCGTGATGGGGTATCTCGCCATCGCCCTCTATCGCATCGTGCCGGTCGGGCTCCTCCGGGACCGTGGGCACCCTGCCTGATACGTTCCCGGGAACCTGACGCACCTGTCAGGAAGCTGAGGAGCCAGGGGGAATGTATGAGGGGTGCGCCGCGAGTGGGATGGGCGGCCGTCGTGACGTTTGTGCTGCTCGTGGGGACCGTCGCACAGGCAACCGGCACACCCGCGACCGGTGCGCCGGACGCCGACAACCCGCAGGGTCGCGCCCGCGCCACGGTGCTGTTCAGCGGCGAGGGCAACCGGCTCAACGCCTACGACGCCGAGGAGCCCGCGAAGCAGACCGTGATCCCGTCCCGGGCGATGAACCCCGACGGGCTCGACATCAACGGCCAGATCTGCTTCCTGCCCGACGGCTCCCGCCGGTTCATCGCCGGCGAGGACACCGGCCAGCCGAACCCGCCGCCGGGGTGGGGTCTGTTCCGGCTCAAGGGCAAGAGCGTCGGTGAGCTGTCCGCCACGCAGATCGCCAAGATGACCCCGACGTACCAGAGCGCGGCCAGCAACGCCGAGAACTACGGCTGCGGCGTGCTCAGCGACGGCAGGATCGTCACGACCGACGTCGGCAACCAGGCGAGTGGCCCGGGCAACGGCCAGCTCATCATCTGGTTCCCGCCGTTCAACACCGGCGTCGGCGGCGTCGGGCAGATCCCGTACTGCAAGCTCGACATCGGGATCGGCACCGCGCAGCAGATCTACGTCGACGAGCAGGACCGGATCTACGTGGCCTCGGCCCGGACCGAGACCGCCGGCGTGCTGCGCTACACGGGACCGTTCCCGACTTCCCCCACCGCCGGGGGTGGATGTGGGCAGCAGGACTCGACCGGCGCGCCGCTCGCCGACGACGTCCAGCGCGAGCAGTTCATCGGTCCCGAGGACGGTCTCACGCTGGCCAACGGCCTCGTCAGGTCGCCGAGTGGCGGCTTCTACGTCTCACAGGTGGCGCTGGGCCTGATCTCCGAGTTCGACGGCGAGGGGAGCTTCGTCCGCCACCTCGTCGAGCCGCAGCCGGGGGACGTGCCTCTCACGTACACGTTCGGCAACCCGCTCGGCATGGCGATCGACTCGGCCGGCACCCTGTACTACGCCGACCTCAACCTGGTGATCGGCGATGGGGGCATCGGTCCCGGTCCCGACGGCAAGGTGTGGCGGGTCCGGTTCGTCGACGGCGATCCGCAGACGCCGGAGCTCGTCGACGACGGCCTGTCGTTCCCCGACGGGCTCGGGATCCTCGAGCACCCGGGATTCCGCAGCGATGCCCCCACACCCAGCACGGGTGACTGGCGGACCTACGCCGGTGGCCCGCGCCGGCAGTTCTTCAACCCGGACGAGCGGTACCTGACCCGGGACACCGTGGGCTCGTTGCGCGAGAAGTGGCGCTTCCCGACCGACGCCATCATCACCGGCTCCCCCACCGTCGCCTGGGTCGACCTGCCCGGCGAGGGCCGCGTGCGCGTCGTGTACGTCGTGTCATGGGACGGCTTCATCTACGCCGTGCGCTTCACGGACGGGACCGAGGTGTGGCGGGCGCCGTGGGACCCGCAGCCGGGCGCGTCGTTCCCCGGGGCGGCGTCGGTCCACGTCGAGAAGGTGAACGGCGCCGAGACCGTGCTCGTGGGCGCGGGCGAGACGTTCTACTCGCTCGACGCCCGCACCGGGGCGGAGAACTGGCGCTTCCATGCCGGGAGCGGCTGCGTCGACGAGACCGGTGCGCCGCCCGGCAACTGCCGGTTCGGCGGCGAGCGCAACGAGATCCTGGCGTCGGCGATCGTGGCGCGCGGGCGCGTGTTCTTCGCCATGGATGTCAACGAGTCGGTGACCGGCAAGGGCGGCGTCTACGCGCTCGACGTCCGCACGGGCACGCTCGACTGGTACTTCGACGTCACGACCGGCGCCACCTGCCGCCCGCGGCCCAGCGACGAGGTCCGCAAGTTCGACGGCTACAACACCGCCGCCGTGCTCGGCCTTCCCGAGGACTTCTTCGCCAGCCGGGAGGGCTGCGACTTCCCGCGTGAACCCAACGGCTGCGGCGACGTGTGGTCGTCACCGGCGCTCGACGAGCAGCGGGGCGCCATCTACCTGGCGTCCAGCAACTGCTACACGAGCACCGACGCCGACAGCCCCCGGCCTCACCCGCCGATGCCCCCGTACGACGAGGCGGTGTTCTCGCTCGACCTCGACGGCAACCCGCGGTGGCGCTGGCGGCCGCGTGAGGTCGACAACGCCGACCTGGCGTTCGGCGCCGTCCCGAACCTGTTCTCGATCGACGTGGACGGGACCCGGCGCGACGTCGTCGGGATCGGCAACAAGGACGGCACCTACTACGTGCTCGACCGCGACGGGGTGAACGTCCGCAACGGCGTGCGGTGGGACGACGCCGATCCGTCCGGCCTGCCCTACTGGACCCGCAACGTCGTTCCCGGCGGGCCGCAGGGCGGCATCCTCGCCACCGCCGCCGTCGACGAGCGCGCTCGGCGCGTGTACTTCACGACCGCCCCGGGCACGAGCGTCGTCGATCCCCAGCGGCCGACCGTTCACGCGCTCGACCTCGACACCGGCGCCATCGTGTGGCAGAACACCGAGACGACGGCGCTGGAGGGGGACGCGAGCTTCGGTCCGACCAGCGCCGTACCGAGCCTGGTCTTCGCTGGCAGCGCCCTGGCGCCGCACCTGCGGATCTACGACGCAGCGACGGGAGAGCTGCTCTGGCACGAGGTCATCGGGGACCCCACAACGCTCGGCGGCATCTCCTCCGGCGCGGTCGTGATCGACGGCACCCTGCTGGTCGGCAGCGGCGTGGGAACCCGCAGCTCGAACCCGGACAACCCGTCCGACATCGCCAGCCGCGCCCCATCGAGCCTCATCGCGCTCTGCGTCCCCACAGCACCGGACTGCTGAAGACGGCGACCATGACGCAGGTGGCTCACGATCGTCAGCCGGCGGTGCCGGGAGGGCGGATGCTGTTGACGCGGAGGCCGTCGATCCCCTCGAAGTCGCGCTGGTTGCACGTGTAAACGGGCAGATCGTTGGCCAGCGCGATGGCGGCGATCATGGCGTCGAAAGCTCGGGCTTGCGTCTTCCTGCCAGAGCCGCGCAGCGAGGCGGCGACGCCTCCCAGGGCGCGTGCCGCTGACGCGTCGAGCGGTAACGGGTCGAACGCCGCCTCTGTCTCCTGCAGTCGAGCCTGACGTGCGGCACGTTCGGCGTCGTTCGTGGCCACAAGAGGGCCGACTGACAGCTCAGCCAGGGTGACGGCGGTGATGACCGGCTCCTCCGGAAGATCTTCGGGATCGAGGCGATCGATGAGGATGAGCGTGTTCGTGTCGAGTACGCCGACGGGATCGGTGCTCACAGCGCTTGATCGACGAGAGCGTCGATGTCAGCCCGGAGGCGGTCGGGGTCGACGGGCGGGAGCACCCGGAATCGCTCGATGAGCGCAGATGCGGTGAGGCGGCGCCGGGGCAGGGGTCGTAGCTCCGCGACCGGTTCGCCGTCACGAGTGATGGTCACCTGCTCACCAGCACGGACGCGGTCGATCACCTCGCCGCCGTGGTTGCGGAGATCACGGATCGTCGCTTCACTCACGCCGGCAGTGTATCACCGGTGATACACTGCTGCGGCACTCAGCCCCCAGCGGAGAGCGCCTGGGCGAGCTCGGTGCGTCCCGAGATGCCCAGCTTCCCGTACACGCGCTGGAGGCGGTTCTCGATCGTGCGCGACGACAGATAGAGCAGCCTGGCGATCTCCTTGTTCGTGCGGCCCCCGGCGGCCAGGACGGCGGTCTCGCGCTCGGCGGGCGTGAGCCGGGCCCGCACGTCGACGGCCTGGAGTGCCGGAGTGACCGGGTCCTCGCACCGCTCGGCGAAGGTGCCCGCCCGCCGTTCCGCGGCCGTCGCTTCCCGGACCTCGCCGGCGCGGCGGTGGGCGACCGCGGCGTCGGCCGCCGCTTCGGCGGCGAGAAGGTCAGCGCCCAGGGCTTCGAAGTCGTGGGATGCCTGGTCGAGCGCGACGGCGTCGCCTCCGGCAAGGGCATGGGCGTGGGCGGCGCGGGCCGGCGCCAGGTCGCCGTCGATCCGGGCGGCGACCCGACTCAGACGGTCGCACACCTCCCGCGCTCGCCCGATGCGGGCGAGACCGTGGAGTGCCGTCACCTCACCCAGGAGGTCGCCGATGCGGTCGCTCAGGGCGGCGGCGCGCTCCAGATGTTGGCGCGCCCGGGGCAGATCGCCCGCCGCGGCCGCCGCCCACCCCCGGGCCCGGAGGAGGTCCACCTCGTCGAGCACCCCCCGGGGCCGGCCCGGGTCGTCCAGGGCGCGCAGCTCGTCGGCGGCCTCGCCGGCCTCACCGCTCAACGCAAGGGCGAGTGCGACCGCCGTGCGCGCGTGGCGGCCGAGCACCAGGGAGCCCAGCCGCTGAGCCGCAGCGAGCGCCTCCCGGCCGCGACAGGCGGCGGACCTGACCCGGCCGCGATCGTCGATGCCGTCGGCCTCCAGCAGGGCGAACACGGCTTGGGCCTCGACGGAGCCCTCGTCGAGCGCCTCGCCGTGGTGAGCGGAAACGATGCGCTCGGCCTCGGCGAAGCGGCCGGCGCCGCGCAGGGCGACGCAGCTCGTGACGGTGTGCCACCACGGGGGCCAGGCCAGCGGCGTGTCGAGTGCCTGGCGGGCCGTGCGCCCCCGCTCTGACATCTCGACGGCGGCGTCGAGCCGGCCGAGCCGGGCCAGGCTGTACGCGCCGACGAGGCAGGCATACGTCAGGGCTTCGCCGTCGGCGCGGGAGGCGAGCGCCTGCGCCGCCTCAGCGGCGGCTCGCGGGCCCTCCGTGGCGAGCAGCACGGTGAGCCGCCGTGCCTGCAGCCGATCGCGCCAGCCGGGATCGGCGATCGTCCTGGCAGCATCGTCGAGCACCAACGGATCAGCGCCACCCGTCCAGGCGCCGTGGTTGTCGAAGCGAGCGACGGCGACCTGGCCCCGTTGGGCGTCGTCGGCGGCAGCGACGGCCAGCGCCGCCAGCGCGGCCTCGGCCTCCTCCCGGCGCCCGTGCAGGCCCGTGACGTGGGCGGCGAGAAGCGCCGCGTCGAAACCGCCGCCGGCGTCCACTGCAGCCCGAGCCAGACGCTCGGCGAGGGGGAAGTCGTAGCGCCAGCGTGCGATCGTGGCGCCCTCCAGCAGCGTGTCGGGGTCTCCCCCGCCCGCCAGCAAGCGCCAGGTGGCTACCTGCAACGAGTCGTCGTGGCGCTGGCCGTCCGTGGCCTCGACGGCCTCCGCCAGAGACTGTGCGATCGCCCGGGCGCGCAAGGCCGGTGTGCGGGCCCTCACCACGTCGCCATAGATCGGGTGGGCGAGACGGACCTGCAGACGGCGCCCGTCCAGCTGGCTGGTGAGGAGGTCGCGGCGCTCGAGCCCCTCGGCGAGCGCCGGGTCGGACAGGACCGCAAGCTCTGCGAGCCCGAGCGGCTCGCCGTAGGCCACGAGCTCCATCAGGGCCCGTTCACGGTCGTCGAGCTGCCCGAGGCGCGCCTCGACGATCTCGAGCAGGCGCGCCGAGGGTGACAGCTGCCCCGTGAGCCGCCACATCCCCCGGTCATCCTCGAGGCTGCCGTCGTCGAGCGCGCCCATGACGAGCTCACGGAGGATCACGGCGTTCCCCTGGCAGCGGTCGGTGAACTGGACGACCGTGGCCGGGTCGACCGGTCCGTCCAACGCGGTCGCGAGCAGCTCGCCGACGGCTTCGGGGGACAGGCCCGCCACCTCGACGCGTGCCGCCAGCCCGTCCTTCCAGAGGGCGACCACCGAGTCGGGCGCGGGTTCGCCGGTGCACACGGTTGCCAGGACGATGGCGCTGCCGGTCGCCGCCACCTGATGGACCAGGGTGGCCGAGGCGTCGTCCAGGAGATGGGCGTCATCGACGAACAGGACGAGGCGGCGCCCGTCGGACCCCTCGCCCAGCGCCGCCACCGACCGGCGCAGGACGTCGATCCGGTCATCGACCGCGCCGGGCTGCGGTGCGACCTCGTGCAGCACCGGCGCTACAGCGCCGAACGGGAGCTGGGCGGCCGACCGGGTGGCCGTGACCTGCACCGCGTCCAGTCCCGCCCGTTCGGCGATGCGGAGGCACTCCTGCCCCAGCCGCGTCTTCCCGACACCGGCAGGGCCGGCGAGAACCACCCCCCGAGTCTCCGGGCTGGCGAGCAGGTCACGCACCAGGGCCAGCTCGGCCACCCGGCCCACGAGCGGCCAATCGGACACCGGACAGGTCCGGCTCCGCATCTGGGGACCCCAAGCTTCTATGACCACCGTGAGTGTCTCCCAGCCACGTGTCGTGAGCCTACCGCCCAATCCGGCGTTACGGGAGTGTGACGCTTGTTGCGGTGCGGTGTCGAATCCCCGAGAGAGAGTAGACGCCACTCCTGACGCGGCCCTGCCGCCCGCGGTCTCCTGCCAGGCGCATCCAAACGCCCGACATGCCGCCGACGCGCGCTCGCCGTGCTGGGGACGGTGCTGGGGACCGAGGCGACGGTCAGCGGCGACCGACGCGAGGCCCCAGGGCGGGCATTCCCCCACCCCACAGGAGGAACCACGTGTCCAAACGATTCATGAAACGCGCCGCGGTCACCGCGGCCGTCGCCACCGCCGGGGTCGTCGGCTTCGGTACCGCGGCCGGGGCGCACAACTCGTCGGAGTATGTCATCCAGCCCGGCGACACGCTGTCCAAGATTGCGCCGTTGAACTGGCGGGAAGTGGCCGCCTACAACGGCATCGCCAACCCCGACCTGATCTACGCCGGTGACGTGCTCCGGCTCGACGTGCCGTCACACGTCGAGGCGCCGGCGCAGAGCGAGACCGAGGCCGCTCCGGCCGAGGCGCCCGCGCCAGCGCCGGCTCCGGACCCGGCGCCCGCTCCTGAGCCTGCGCCTGCGAGCCAGTCCGGCTCGGGGGTCTGGGACCAGTTGGCGCAGTGCGAGTCGGGCGGCGACTGGTCGATCAACACGGGTAACGGCTACTACGGCGGGCTGCAGTTCTCGCAGAGCAGCTGGGAGGCCGCCGGCGGCTCCGGGAACCCGGCGGACGCCTCCCGCGAGGAGCAGATCCGGGTGGCCGAGAACCTGCTCGACATGCAGGGCTGGGGCGCCTGGCCGGCCTGCTCCAGCCAGCTGGGCCTGCGCTAAACCGCGCGCAGTCCGGCCACGCACGACGGGGGCCTTCGGGCCCCCGTCGTCGCGCGCGGCACCGCCGGTGCGTTTGCCGCCTCCCTGCCAGACCAGGAACCGCCGAGGGAAAAGCCGCGGTCGCCTCCCGGACGTATGACGCGCATGCGCATACCCAGAACCATTGCTGCGGGCCTCGTCGCCCTCACCCTGCTGGTCGCAGCTTGCGGGGATGACGGCGATTCCGACGAGGCAGGGGATACGACCGAGCCGACCGCAGAGGAGACCACGACTACGACCACAACCACGACCACCGCTCCCCCCGAGGACACCGGGGCAGAAGGCGCCGCTGCGGTCGACGTCGGCGAGACCGACCTGGGAGAGGTGCTGGTCGACGCCGAGGGTTTCACCCTCTACGTGTTCGAGACCGACGAGCCGGGAACCAGCAACTGCAACGAGGGGTGCATCGAGCAGTGGCCGGCCGCCGAGGTCGAGGAAGGCTTCGCCGTCGGCGAGGGGCTCGACGAGTCGATCTTCGGGACGATCAGTCGTGACGACGGCACCGTGCAGCTCGCCGTCAACGACTTCCCGCTCTACCGCTACTCCTCCGACTCCGCCCCCGGCGACACCCAAGGCCAAGGTGTGGGTGGCGTGTGGTGGGCAGTCGCCCCCGACGGAACGGCGATCACCGGCTAGGGCCAGCAACGCGGTCGGATCTACCGGGTCGACCTTCGGCCGAGCGAACCGAACGCGACCTGCGGCGAGGCTCGTGCGATCGCCGCCGTCAGTGGCCGACCGGGGCCGGAGCGTGCAGCAGCTCGTCGGCGAGGCTGTGCACGACGCTGGTCGCGGCGGCGGAGCCGGAGGCGACGGCGTTGGCCACCGACGGCATCTGGCCGCTGAGGTCGCCGGCAGCGAACAGGCCGGGCACGCTCGTCTCGAAGGTCGGGCCGACCTCGACGGCGTCGGCGGTGATCAGTCCCGCAGCAGCGATCGTGGCGCCAAGGTGGGCGGCGAGGGGCCACCGTTGGTGGAGCATGACGGGGACCAGCAGCCCGCCACAGGCCCGCTTGCTACCGTCGGCGAAGACGACGGCCGTCAGCGTCTCGCCTGGGCCGTCCAGCCCGACAACGCGACGCTCGTCGACCGTGACGCCGGCAACGCGGAGCCGGTCGCTCTCCTCCGGCGTGAGCTGGGCAGGCCCGTCGGCGAGAAGGGTCACATCGTCGCTCCACATGCGGAGTAGGAGCGCCCGCTGCGCACCCGTCGAACCCTGGTCGAGCACGCCGAGCGGCCGCTCGCGCACCTCCCAGCCGTGGCAGAACGGGCAGTGGAAGACCGAGCGGCCCCACCGCTCGGCGACGCCTGGTAGCTCTGGGAGCCGGTAGTCCATGCCGGTGGCCAGCAGTACGCGGCGGGTCGCCGCGCGGGTGCCGTCGTCCAGCTCGAGCACGAAGACGCTGTCCCGACGCTCGCCGCGCTGGACCTCGCCGGCGCGGACCTCGACGCTCGGGTACGCGGCGAGTTCCTGGCGCCCGGCGGCGTAGAAGGCGGCGGGCGGGTGGCCGTCGTGGCCGAGCAGGCCGCCGATGCCCTCGGCAACGCCGTTGCTCTGGCCGCCGGCGTCGACGACAAGCGTCCGCCGGCGGGCACGGCCGAGCACGAGCGCCGCGCTCAGACCGGCGGCGCCGCCGCCGACGACGATGCAGTCCCAGGTGATATGCCTCGTGTCGCTCGTGTCCATGCGGGTCACCGTGCCAGCACCCCGCTGAGATGCCAACATTGTTTGCCATGCAGGCAAACGCGTCCGAGGAATCCATCGACACACAGGTCCGCCGGCGCCTGCGCGTCCTGCGGGCGGAGCGCCAGCTCACCCTGCAGCAGGTGGCCGAGCGGGCCCACATCGACGTCTCCACACTGAGCCGACTCGAGGCCGGCAAGCGACGGCTGGCCCTCGACCACATCCCGCGGCTGGCGGCTGCCCTCGACGTCACCACCGACGACCTACTCAGCTCGGTGCGGAGGCCGGACCCCAGGATCCGCAGCGAGCCCGTTACCGTCCACGGCATCACGTACTGGCCACTCACCAACCAGGGCCGCGCCGGCGGCCTACTCGCCTACAAGGCCCGCATCGCGCCTGAGCGGCGCGCGCCGCCCGAGGAGCTGGCGGTGCACGAGGGCCACGATTGGATGTACGTGCTCGACGGGCGCCTGCGGCTGCTCCTCGGCGACGACGACCTCACTGTCGAGCCCGGCGAGGCCGTCGAGTTCAGCACCTGGACGCCGCACTGGTTCGGCGCGGTCAACGGGGCGGTGGAGCTCATCTTCATCCTCGGCCCCCAGGGCCAGCGCATCCACACCCACGTCTAACCCGCCGGGCGTCGGTCCCGACCGGTCGACGAGGCTCAGCCGGTCGCTGTCCGGCGGCGCCCAGTGGTAATCAAGGTGGCGCTAGAGGTCGCCTTCTACCGCGAAGGTGTTGCCGTCGGGATCCTTGAACCAGGCCACCTTGCCGCCGCCAGCCCTGGGTGAGATCCCCTTGTCGTCGGTCGTGATCCCTTCATAGTGCTCGAAGGGCACGCCCTTGGAGGTGAGCTCGTCGACGACCTGCTCGACGTCGTCCACGTACCAGGTGGCCAGGGTCGCAGTCGACATGCCGGCGTGTGCCGGCGACGGGTACACGTGCAGCGAGGCGCCGCCCGCGGAGGCGTACACCGCGCTCCCGTCGGCCTGCGTCCGCACGGCGGAGAGGCCAAGTTTGTGTTCGTAGAAGTCCCTCGCCCTCGCCATGTCGCTGACGGCGATCGATGCGTCCATCCTGTACTCCCTCAAGCTCATGGCCGCTCTTCTTCCGTCACGGACCTACGCCCGCCTGAACATATCGAGCAGGCTGGCCTTGCCGTCGGGCCCTCGAAGACGTAGTCCTTCATATGGCAGGACGCGTCCGTGTAGGAATCCTCGCCGTCACTTGGCTCCCTCCTGGAGCCTGGCCGTGCCAAGTTCCCGGTGGCGGGTGGCCAGCAGCCATGCCACCAGTGCGATGGAGACCCACAGCAGCGGCACGTAGAACGTGAGGATGAGCCAGGACATGTCGGTGACGTCGGACAGCAGGTCGTGGCGGATGCCCTGGACCAGGGCGTTCCCCAGGTCGATGACTGTCGCCGTGACGAGCACCCACCCGAGGAACCTCACGACCGGCGGACGGACCCAGAGCGCGACGAGAGTGAGCAGGGCAAGCACCGCCCCCACCTGGTCACCCCAGACGATCTGGTTCCGGACGCTGTCGGAGATGTCGAGGCCGTCGGCTTGGGCGGAGTACAGCTGCAGGGCGATCGTCCGCGCCGTGTGGATGGCCAGAAGCGGCCACAGCGCGTTGATCAGCGGTTGAGTGCGCGCCCAGGGCACGAACTGCCACAGGGCGAGCACTGCGAGCGTGGCGTAGTTCACCGACATGGCCAGCTGGGCAGCGGTGCTGGTGCTCATCGGGGGGCCGGGGTTTCCACGGCTCCGACCGTAACGATCGTTGCGATCGCCGGGGAGTGGCTGGCAGGACAATGATGAGGCAAGATCGGACATCCGTGTCTACGTAACCCCCATCGCCGGGGCGGCGTCGCTCAACACCGCGTCGGTGCTCGACACACTGGCCAAGGTCGACACGGCGTGGCGGTACCTTCGAGAGCCCCAGGCGCCCCCGGTCTTCGACACGATGGCCGTCGGCATCGACGCAATGCCGATCCGGTTCGCCTCCGGCCTACACCTCACTCCCCAGCTCGCGGCCGCGGACGCACCGACTCCTGACCTGGTCGTTGTGCCCGGGCTCGACGAGGACGTCGCCGACTCCCTGCAGCGCAACTGCGGCTGGGTGCCGTGGATCCAACGCTGGGCACGCGACGGTGCGATCGTCGCCAGCGCCTGCACCGGTGCGTTTGTGGTCGCCGAGGCCGGGCTGCTGGACGGCCGAGCCGCGACCACGCACTGGGTGGCCGCCGACTCGTTCCGGGCCCGCTACCCCACCGTTGAGCTCACCGTGGCGCGGATCGTGGTCGATACCGGCGCGGTGATCACGTCCGGTGGTTCGACCACGGCATTCAACCTGGTTCTCTACCTGACGGCACGGTTCGGCTCGGCGGAACGGGCGCGGGTCGCCACCAAGGCGATGCTCCTCGACGCCGGCCGTGACTCGCAGTTGCCCTTCGCCGACATGGGATCGCGACGGAACCACCACGACCAGCTCGTCCACGACGCCCAGTCCCTCATCGAGGCAACGCCCGGGCGCTCGCCGAGCGTGGCCGGGCTCGCCCGCCAACTCGGGGTCAGCCCCCGGACTCTCACCCGTCGGTTCGGCGCCGCGATCGGTGTGAGCCCCAAGGCCCACATCGCCGAGGTCCGCATCGAGGTGGCAAAGCGAGCTCTGGAGCAGACCGACGAATCAGTCGAGCGCATCCGCGCCGACAGCGGGTTCCTGGACGCCACGTCGTTTCGGCGAGCGTTCAAGCGCCAGGTCGGAATGTCACCATCGGAGTACCGCCGTCGCCTGGGACGGCCACCGGCGTTGACCGGCATGCCGCTGTCAGGCGCCGCCGCCGCCGACGAGGTCCACGGGTGACCTCCCCTCCGCCGACCTATCCGTTATGGCGGCTTCGCAGCCAGGCGTCCAGGCCCGTCGGTGCCCTCCCGAGCAGGGCCTCGGCTTCGGCCGGATCGCCACCGTCACCACCGACGCCTTGATACATCTCGTACACATCGACGGCGGTCTTCATGGCTCGGTCTCGGGTGATGGCCGCAACCGCCTTGGCGGCCCAGAACGGTAGCGACATCGTCGACGTCACAGCCGGATGGAGGACCGCGCAATACCGCCTGAGTGTCTCGTCCATCTTCAACGCTTCCGGCCCGCGCAGGAACAGCCTCGTGTTGCGGGCTTCGTTGAGCCCGTACGCGGTCGCCACGAAGTTGCCGAGGTCGTCGCCCGCCAACCAGTGAAACGGCCACGGCTGCTTCCCGAAGTAGACGGCGCGACCGCGTTGGATGTGCATGGGCAGCACCTCCATCGAGAAGCTGGGACAGAAGATGATCGAGTCGATACCGCTCCGCTGGATCGTCTCCTCCGCGGCCAGCTTCGTTCGAATCACGGGAAAGCGCGCGTGCTCGGAGAAGGTAGCTGAGCCCGACACGTAGGTGATCAACCCGACGCCCTGGGCGGTCGCAGCCTCGACCGCGCTGCGGACGGCTGGGCCTTCGGAAGGTCCTGAGATGCTCACGTGAATCGCGTCGCACCCGGACGCGGCCGTTCGAAGCGACGCCGCGGACGTGGCGTCGCCGGTCACGGTTACAGCCGAGGATGGCAGCCACGCCGGCCGCTGCGGCACGCCACGTTGGAGGAGCACGACATCGTGGCCCGCTCGAGCCAGATGGCTCACAACGGGCCGGCCGAGACGACCTTCACCCCCGAGCACGAGAACCCTCATAGATCGACGGCGACACTACAGGTGACCGAAATCGCAGACAGTGTCGCCCGCCAGCCGCAAAGGACCGCCTCGACGTGAGTTGCGCCAGCGGCATGGGACCACCCCAGCGCCAGCGATGGGACACTGGAGTCGTACCTTGCGCGGGTGAGGCCGCGGACCCGTCAACCCATCACGTTTGGTCGGGCGCGATCAGGGCCTAGCGGTTTCGATGTCGGCGAGGATCTGGTCGAGGTTGTCGGGGCCGTGGTCGACGTAAGCGACCATCCCCCGTAGGAAGGCGCCGGGAGTTCCGTCCTGGGTCACGGCACCGACGCCGGCGGACCCCGGGAGGCGGTCCCATCACTGGCGCTGGGGTGGTCCCATGCCGCTGGCGCAACTCACGTCGAGGCGGTCCTTTGCGGCTGGCGGG
>DASQUY010000023.1:0-2882 GCA_035641055.1 Acidimicrobiales bacterium
CGTCACCCGCCGGCCCCCGGAGACCCGAGGCGATAGCTCACGTTCCGGGCAGCCGGAGGAGATGGCGGATCATGGTTGTTAGGTTTACCGAACACACGGCGACGGCCAACCCCTCGGGCTTGTGTGCAGCAGGCCGACGAGAGGTACGGATGCATCCCGGGGCGGCTGTGGCTCGGGTATCGCGGCCGGTCGTGACAGGATTGCCAGCGTGCAGCTGCAGCGCACGGAGGCGACTTCGCCACCCGGCGAGGTCGGCGCCGAGGTAAGCGGCCCCGCGGAGGTCACCGTCTCGGTGGCGCCGCGTCAGCGGGTCCGCTACCAGGCCGACATCGTGCGCGTGTTCGCCTCGCTCGTGCTGCTCGGAGCCGGCGTGCTCATCGCCATGCTCGCCCGGAACACGCTCGGCGGAGCCGAGGAGGACATCGTCGACGTGTACGAGCGCGTGCCCGAGCCGCTAGCCGACGCGCTGGCCACGGTGGCCGTGGTTTCGGCCACGTTCGTGCCGGTCGGGGCCGTGATTGTTCTGCTGCTCCGACGGCACTACCACCAGGCGGGCGCCTTCGTCCTCGGCGCCGGCGGCGCCATCGCTGCCATGAACTGGCTGGGCGATGTGCTCACCGAGCGCGGCGTCGTAGCCGCCGTAGATCCCGAGACGGACCGCGTGGTCGAGCTCAGTGACCCGGTGTTGGCGACGTCGCCGCTGATCGCCGCCGCCGTCGCCCTCGTGGTGATCGCCTCGCCCCGGCTGTCGCGGCAATGGAACCGGGTGCTGTGGTTGTGGGTCGGCGTGCTCATCCTGCTGCGCGTGGTCTCGTCCGCCGAGCCACCCCTGGACATCGTGATCGCGGTGGCGTTGGGCATGGTGGTGGGCTACCTGGCTCGGCTGGCGTTCGGCACCGAGAGCGCTGACCCCGACGGCGACGAGCTGCTCACCATGCTGGGACCGGTCGTCGATCCGGTGCGCGTCGAGCAGCTCGAGGGCGACGGCCCCCTGCGCTACGCGGTCGAGCTTGCTGACGGCGAGTCGCTGCTGCTGCGCCTGCGCACGAGGGCCGACCGCTCGGCCGAGCTGCTCGAGCAGCTCTGGCGCACCGTCCGGCTCCGCACCTCGCAGCTGGACGAGCCCTACAGCACCGTGCAGCGCCGCGTCGAGCACGAGGCGCTCGCCCAGGCCGCGGCCGGGGCCGGCGGTGTGCGTGTTCCCCGGGTGCGGGCGATCGTCGCCTCGTCCTCGGGCTCGGTCGGCCTCGTGGAAGAGGGGATTGCGGGCACGCCGGCCGCCGAGCTGCCCGCTGAACGGCTCGACCAGCGGCTGCTGCGGGAGGTCTGGCGCCACGTGGCGGCGCTGCATCGCCACCGCATCGCCCACCGGGCACTCGGGCTCCACGCCGTGACCGTGACCGAGGGCGGCCAGGCTGTCGTGGGCGAGTTCGATGCCGCCCGCCTGGCAGCCTCCGACCGCGATCTGGCGCTCGACCGGGCCCAGCTCCTCGTCGACACCGCGCTGCGCGTGGGGCCCGATGAAGCTGTGGCCGTTGCGGTCGAGGTCTTGGGGCCCCGGCCCGTCGTGGCCGCCGTGCCCTATCTCCAGGCGCTGGCGCTGCCGCCGGCGACCCGACGTGAGCTGAGGGGCAACAAGGAGGTGCTCGACGCCGTACGAGAGACCGTGGAGGGCGTCACCGGCGTGGAGCCGGCGCCGCTGGCCCGCCTCGAGCGGGTGCGGCCGCGCACGGCGGTGTCGATCGTGGCTCTGGCGGGCGGCTTCTACTTCCTGTTGCCTCAGCTCGCCAACGTTGGCGAGACCGCCGACGCCGCCGCAGAGGCCAACTGGTGGTTCCTCGGGCCGATCTTCGTCGGCGCCGGGGCGACGTTCTTCAGCGCAGCGCTGTCCCTGCTGGGGTCGGTGCCCCAGCCGATCTCCTACCTGGCGACCGTGCGGATGCAAGTGGCGGCGGCGTTCGTCGGGCGGATCGCCCCGGCCAACACGGGCTCGCTGGCCGTCGGGGTGCGCTTCCTGCAGCGGTCCGGGGTCGACACCGCGACGGCGGGGGCGGCCGTGGGCCTCAACGCCGTGGTGGGGGCGGGTGTTCACCTGTCGCTCACGGCGGCCTTCCTCGCGTGGGCCGGCACGCGCGGGCCGGGCTTCTCGCTCCCGGATGCCAACGCCTGGCTGCTGGGGATCGCCGCTGCCGGGCTGGTGAGCGGGATCGTCGTCGCCGGGGTGCCTGCCCTGCGGCGCCGCGTCGTGCCGCCGCTGCTCGACCAGCTCCGCACCGCGGGGAGCTCGCTGGCCGATGTGATAACCGATCCCCTGCGGGTGCTGGCGCTGGTGGGCGGCGCCCTCGGCATCACGTTCAGCTTCATCCTGACGCTGACGGCGTCGGCGGCGGCGTTCGGGGGTGATGTCAGCTTCCCGGAGGTCGGCGCCGCCTACCTGGTGGCGGCGGCCATCGGATCGGCGACGCCGACGCCGGGTGGCCTGGGGGCGGTGGAGGCGGCGCTGGTGGCGGCCCTGACCGGCTACGGCATGCCGAGCGGCCACGCCGTGTCAGCAGTGCTCACCTTCCGCCTGGCGACGTACTGGGCGCCGATGATCCCCGGCTGGATCCTGTTCCACCAGATGCAGCGCCGCGAGGAGCTGTAGGTCCGCCGGCGGCCGCGGCCCCGATAGCGTGCCGCGATGGCCACCGAGGTGCACGACGCTCCCGAGCGCAACCGCTACGAGGTCACCGTCGACGGCGCCCTGGCAGGGTTCGCGGTGTACCGCGACCTGGACGGCGGCCCGCGGGTGTTCACCCACACCGAGGTGTTCCCGGAGTTCGAGGGCCAAGGGGTGGGGAGCGCGCTGGCCCGCGGCGCGCTCGACGACGTGCGGGCGTCCG
>DASQUY010000024.1:0-2028 GCA_035641055.1 Acidimicrobiales bacterium
GGCGGTGACGTCAGGATCAACCCACAGGACAACGCCGACACCCTCACGGCGTTCGTCGACGGCAGCATCGACGGCGCCTGGATGCCAGAGCCCTGGGCCACCCGGCTCGTGCTCGAAGGCGATGGCCACGTGCTGGTCGACGAGCGGGACGTGTGGCCCGACGGTGAGTTCGTTACCACCCACCTGATCGTCGCCACCGACTACCTCGAGAGCAACCCGGAGATCGTTCGGGAGCTGATCGAAGGTCTGCTCGAGGCGATCGACGTGGCCAACGGCGACCCGGAGGAGGCGCAGGCGAGCACTAACGCCGGGATCGAACGGATCGCCACGGAGGCGCTGGCGGACGAGACGATCGCCGGTGCCTGGGACAAGATGGCCTTCACCCCCGACCCGGTGGCGTCGTCGCTCGAGAAATCGAAGAACGATGCTGTCGCCGCCGGGCTGCTCGACGAGGTCGACCTCGACGGCATCTACGACCTGTCCATCCTCAACGAGCTGCTTGTCGAACGCGGTGAAGACGAGGTTCAGGGTCTGTGACCGGGCCCCTGCAGGACACGTCGGCCGAGCCGGGGCATCCAACAGTGCCGGATGCCCCGCCGGGGCCGGTTCCGGCGGTGGCGCTGCGGCAGGTGAGCAAGGTGTACGGGGCCGGTGACCATGCTGTGGCCGCCCTCGACGGCATCGACCTCGACATCGCACCGGGCGAGCTTGTGTGCGTCGTCGGCGTGTCGGGATGTGGCAAGAGCACGCTGCTGAATCTCCTCGCCGGTCTCGACCGGCCAACGGCGGGGCGCCTCGACGTGCAGGGCCGCACGGCGCTGATGTTCCAAGACGCGGCGCTCTTCCCCTGGCTGACCGTGGCGGGCAACGTCGATCTGGCGTTGAGGTTGCGGGGCATCCCGAGATCCGAGCGTAGGAGCCGGGTCGAGGCCCTGCTGCGCACCGTCAACCTCGACGGGTTCACGCCGAAGCGACCGCACGAGCTCTCCGGGGGCATGCGCCAGCGTGTGGCCCTGGCCCGCGCCTTCGCCCAGGACGCCGATGTCCTCCTCATGGATGAGCCATTCGGAGCACTCGACGCCTTGACGCGAGACCTCCTGCACGACGAACTCGAAGCCCTGTGGGCCGACCGCAACCTCACGATCGTCTTCGTGACCCACAACGTGCGGGAGGCCGCGCGCCTGGCCGACCGCATCGTCGTGCTGTCGAGCCGGCCCGGGACGGTGACCGCCACGTTCGATGTCGACATCGACCGGCCCCGGCGCATCGAGTCGCCCGAGGTGAGCGAGCTGGCCGGCACCGTCATCCACCAGCTTCGCCAAGAGGTGCGCCGCCATGCCCACTGAGACCGACGACCGCGAGCTCGACGACACGCTCGCCGGGTTGGACGCCCTCGAGTTGGTCGCCGGCGAGCGCGAGGGACGCCTCGCTCGCGCTTGGCGTTCTGCCTGGCCCAAGCTCGCCGCCATCGTGCTCGCCGTCGGCGTGTGGCAGCTCGTGGTTTGGTCGGGGTGGAAGCCAAAGTTCGTGCTCGCGCCACCGGGCGAGACGTTCGGCGACCTCTGGGGTCTCCTGAGCGACGGCACCCTCACCACCGCCGCCCGCATCACGCTGTGGCGGGCCATCCAGGGGTTCGCCCTCTCGATGGTCCTCGGCGTGATCATCGGCAGCCTCGTGGCTCGGGTACGACCGTTGCGTGCTGCGGTGGGGTCGCTGATCACCGGTCTCCAGACGATGCCGTCCGTGGCGTGGGTGCCCTTCGCGATCGTGATCTTCCAGCGCGACTTCGAGTCCGCCATCCTGTTCGTGATGGTTCTCGGCGCCACGCCGTCCATCGCCAACGGTCTCATCGGCGGCGCCGACCACATCCCCCCCATCCTGCTGCGCGCCGGACGGGTCCTCGGCGCCCGCGGCCTATCCGCCTACCGCCACGTGATCCTGCCCGCAGCGCTCCCCGCCTTCGTCGGCGGGGTCAAGCAGGGATGGGCGTTCCTGTGGCGCAGCCTCATGGCCGCCGAGCTCATCGCC
>DASQUY010000025.1:0-5437 GCA_035641055.1 Acidimicrobiales bacterium
AGATCCCGTGGACGGTGGCGATGGAGCTGCTCATCACGGGCGACCCGATCTCCGGCCGCCGCGCCTACGAGGTGGGGCTCGTGGGCCACGTGGTCCCCGACGGCACCGCCCTGGCCCGAGCCCGCGAGATCGCCGACCGCATCGCGAGCAACGGCCCGCTCGCCGTCCGCAACATCAAGGCGTCCGTGCTGGCGGCGGACACCGTGCCCGAGGCCGGGGCCTACGCCCGGGAGTCCGAGCTCGGCATGGCCGTGATGTCCTCGAACGACGCCCGGGAGGGCCCCCGCGCCTTCCTCGAGCGCCGCCAGCCCGACTTCACCGGGACCTGAGGCCGGCCCGGCCCACCCCGCCGAGGCGAACTTGCGGTGGTTAGAGGGGCTATGACCCCCCTAACCACCGCAAGTTCGAGACGGTTCAGGCCGCCGGGCGCCGGGGCGGCTCGGCGGCGCAGCGGCGGCGGGCCTCCTCCAGCGGTACCGGGATGCCGCCGGCGAAGCGCAGGCCGCCCATGAGCAGGTGCGTGGCCGGGCGCACCACGGCCCAGTCGACGAGCGTGGGCTGGCGCAGGTCGAGCATGTCCCGGGCCCAGCCGGGTAGCAGGCCGACGGCGGCCTGGATCACCACGTGGTGGGCGGGCGCCATGAGCGGGTTGGGGTCATCCTGCGCCGGCGTGGTCAGGAACCGCACGGCGTCCCGCGCCTGCGCCGTCGCCTCGAGCTCGGGTTGCATGTCCCGGAAGTAGGCCCGCATCGCCACCCGGGTGCGGGGGGCCCACCCGGCGCCGAGGCGCTCGGCGATCACGGCCACCTCGTGGTAGTAGCGGTCCGCCGCCTCGCCCCGCACCGGGAACGGCACGAAGCGCCGGTGGGCCCGGAGGAAGCTGTACACCTCGGTGCAGTGCACCCAGCGCACGAGGTCGGGGTCGGACGCCGAGTAGGGCCGGCCGTCGGGCGCCGTGCCCTTGACCTTGCGGTGGATGCGCTTCACCAGCGCGATGAGCCGCTCGGCGGTCTCGGTCGAGCCGTAGGTGGTGCCGGTCACGAACGACGCCGTGCGGCTGAGCCGCCCCAACGGGTCCTCGCGGTAGTTGGAGTGGTCGGCGACCCCGGCGATGGCCAGCGGGTGGAGCGTCTGGAGCAGCAGGGCGCTCAGGCCGCCGAGGACCATGGAGGGGTCGGCGTGGACCCGCCAGGTGACGCTGCCCGGCCCGAACAGGCCCGGGTCGCCCGGCGGGTCGGTGTACTGCTCGTAGGGGAGGCGGTCGGCGGCGAGGGTGCGGATGACCGGCGCCAGGAGCTGCTGCTGGAGCCGGCTGCCGATCAGCGGCAGGTCGGCGAGCGACGGGACGGGGATCATCGCCCATGAGTCTGCCCGATCCCACGAACATGCGGTGGTAGAGGGGCTATGGCCCCCATAACCACCGCAAGTTCGGCAGGGTACGATCGGCGGGTGGTCGATCTGGTGATCCGCGGGGGACTCGTCGTCGACGGCACCGGGGCCGCGCCGTTCGTGGGCGACGTGGTGGTCGACGGCGGGCGCATCGTCGCCGTCGGTCCGGTGGGGCGGACCGAGGAACGGGGCAGGCGGGAGGTCGACGCCGACGGGCTGGTGGTGGCCCCGGGCTGGGTGGACGTCCACACGCACTACGACGGTCAGGCCACCTGGGACGCCGAGCTCACGCCTTCGTCGTGGCAGGGCGTCACCACCGCGGTGTTCGGCAACTGCTCGGTGGGCTTCGCCCCGGTCCGCCCCGGCACCGAGGGCTTCCTCGTCAACCTCATGGAGGGCGTCGAGGACATCCCGGGTTCCGTGCTGTCGGAGGGCATCGACTTCCGCTGGGAGTCCTTCGCCGGGTACCTCGACGCGCTCGAGGCGCAGCCTCGCAGCATGGACGTCGGCGCTCAGGTGCCACACGCGGCCCTGCGCTTCTACGTGATGGGCGAGCGGGGGGCGGACCACAAGCAGGCGGCAACCGCCGACGAGATCGCCGAGATGGGCCGGCTCGCCGCCGAGGCCGTCGAGGTGGGCGCACTGGGATTCACGACGTCGCGCACGGTGAAGCACCGGGCGGCCGACGGCCGGTTCACGCCCAGCCTCAGCGCCGCCGACGACGAGCTGCTCGGCATCGCCGAGGCGATCGGGCGCACCGGGCGGGGCGTGCTGCAGTGCAACTCCGACTTCGCCACGCCCCACGAGATCGAGCTGCTGCGGTACATGGCCGAGGTGTCGGGGCGCCCGCTGTCGTTCTCGCTGCTGCAGGTCGACGGCGCCCCCGGGCGGTGGCGAGAGCTGCTCGACGCCGTGGCCGCTGCCAACGCCGCCGGCGCCACGCTCCGGGTGCAGGTGGGCTCGCGGGCCATCGGCGTGATCTTCGGGCTGGAGGCCACCCTCCACCCGTTCATGCTGCACACCGCGTACCAGCCCCTCGCCGGACTTCCGCTCGCCGAGAAGGTGGCGCGCCTGCGCCAGCCGGAGGTGCGGGCGTCGCTGGTCGACGGCGTCGATGCGGACCGGGGCTTCGGTGCCTGGCTACGCCGGGCGCTGGACCGCACGTTCGAGCTGACCGACCCGCCGGACTACGAGCCCGATCCGGCGTCGTCGATCGCGGCGCGCGCCGAGCGGGAGGGGCGTTCGCGGTGGGAGCTGGCCTACGACCTGCTCCTGGCCCGGGACGGCCACGGGCTGCTGTACCACCCGTTCGAGAACTACAGCGACGGCGACCTGGACGCCGTGGCCGAGATGCTGGGCTCGCCCTACGCCGTCGCCGGCCTGGGCGACGGTGGCGCCCACGTGGGCACCATCTGCGATGCCAGCTTCCCCACCACCCTCCTCACGCACTGGGTGCGGGACCGGACCCGGGGCGAGCGCTTCCCGCTCGAGCTCATGGTCGAGCGCCAGACACTCGACACCGCCCGGGCCCTCGGCTTCGCCGACCGAGGCGCGCTCCGCCCCGGACTGCGGGCCGACATCAACGTGATCGACCTCGACGGGCTGCGCCTGCACGCACCCCGGATCGTCCACGACCTGCCCGCCGGCGGCAAGCGCCTCGTGCAGCGGGCCGACGGCTACCGGCACACCTTCGTCGCCGGCGTCGAGACCTACGCCGACGGCGAGTGGACCGGCGCCACCCCCGGGCGCCTGGTGCGGGGCACCGGCTGATCGACCCGGCGGCGCGGCCCGCGATCAGTTTCCGGGCACCGGTCCGTCACAGATGCTGACGGCAACGCTGCGCGTCGCCTCGCCGAGGCGGAAGGGGAATACACCATCATGGGCCAGCCGGTCGTGCACTTCGAGATCATCGGCAACGATGCGGCCGCCTTGCAGGCGTTCTACTCCGAGCTCTTCGGATGGAAGCCTCAGCGGTTCGAGACCAACTCCCCGATGAACTACGGCCTCGTGCCGCGGGAGGAGAACGTGCTGCCCGACGGGACGGGCATCGCCGGCGGGATCGGGGAGGCACCCGAGGGTGAGTCCGGTTGGGTGACCTTCTACGTCGAGGTGCCCGACGTCGAGGCTGCCCTGGCCGACGCCGAGCGCCTCGGCGGGACCCGGGTCAGCGGCCCGGATTCGGTCACGGAGGGCCTGGTCATCGGCCAGTTCCGCGATCCCGACGGCCATCTGATCGGCATCGCCACGAACACCGCGCCTTAGCGCTCGCTCCCAAGTAGGAGGCACGTCCTGAACTGCGCTAAGCAGACGGCATGAGCGAACAGGACGTGCGGGCGACCGCGGAGCAGATGGCCGAGCTGATCGCCGCCACCACCGACGAGCCGCTGGTCGAGGGCGACGAGCCCCTGTCCGTCTGGATGCTGGTGAAGTCCCGCGACGCCGAGGGCGACGTCGTGTGGGCCGTGCGCCACGCCGGCGAGCGCCTGAGCTCCGAGGAGCTGCTGGGGGCGCTGACCGGCTTCGCCGAGTCCATCAAGCGCGATCTGGCGTCCGACTGGGAGGAGTAGCGTCGGTGCCATTGCCCGGGAGCAGGGCGCGCACGGCGTCGATCGTGTCGGCTTCGGACGGGGACTTGTCGGGCCGGTAGCGCCGGACCCGGGCGAACCGCAGGGCCACGCCCCCGGCGTAGCGGGTGGAGGACTGCACGCCGTCGAGCGCGATCTCGACGACCAGCTCGGGCCGCACGAAAACGACGTGGTCGGTGCGCCGGGCCTCGAGCTCGAGGAAGCGCTCGGTCTGCCAGCCGAGCAGCTCGTCGGTGAGACCCTTGAACGTCTTGCCCACCATCACGAACCCCTCGTCGGCGCCGGGGTCCGCAGCGGGATCGCGGGCGCCCAGGTGCAGGTTGGACAGCCATCCCCGGCGCCGGCCGCTGCCCCACTCGGCGGCGAGCACGACCAGGTCGAGGGTGTGGACGGGCTTGACCTTGCGCCAGGCGCCGCCTCGCCGCCCGGCCTCGTACGTCGATGCCGCCGCCTTGACCATCACGCCCTCGTGGCCGGCGGCCAGCGCCTCGTCGAGCACGCGCTGGGCAACGCCCGGGTCGTCCGTGACGACCCCGGGGATGCGCCACGGGCCGGCCAGGCGCTCCAGGGTCGCCAGCCGGTCGCCGAGCGGCCGATCGATGAGGTCGTGGCCGTCGACGTGGAGCACGTCGAAGAAGCGGGACTCCAGCCCGGCGCCCGCCCCGCCGGCCTGCCGTCCGAACTGGCTCATCATGTCCTGGAACACCTGCGGCAGCTCGTCCTCGCCAACGCCGATGGCCTCGCCGTCGAGGACGAAGCTGTCGGCCGGCAGCGATCTGGCCAGCTCGACGATGCCCGGCAGCCGGTCGGTCACGTCGTTCAGGTTGCGGGTGAAGATGCGCACCTCGTCGCCGACCCGGTGGACCTGGATGCGGGCGCCGTCGAGCTTCCATTCGACCGAGGACTGCAGAGGTGGTTCGGCGTCCGTGGCCAGCGTCAGCGCCTCGGTGACGCCGGTGGCGGTTTGCGCCAGCATGGGCTGGATCGGCCGGAGCAGCGTGAGGCCGATGGCCCGGAGGCCGGCCTCGCCTTCGGTCAGGGCGATGCCGCCCGCCACGGCCAGGTCGCCGGCCAGCATGACGGCCCGACGCATGGCATCCAGCGGCACGTCCGCCGCCTTGGCGAGCGCGTCGGTGACCAGGCCCTCCAGTGCCCCGTGGCGCAGCTCGCCGACCAGCAACCGGCGCAGCAGGTCCTGCTCGGCCACCGTCGCCCGGCCCAACAACGACTGCAGCTCCTCCCGGCGGGCCGCCTGCGAACCGCTGCCGCGGAGCTCGTCGAGCCGTTCGAGCGTGGCGTCGACGTCGAGGATCTCGAGCTGAGGCTCCGGGGACGGCGCGACGTCGATCCGGGCCACGGTCCGCCAGCCGATGCCGATGCGTCCCTGCCGGGGGGTGCCGGTGAGGATCGCCACCACGACCGGCAGCTCGTCGGGCGACAGGCGGGCGAACAGGGCGGCGAGC
>DASQUY010000026.1:0-3893 GCA_035641055.1 Acidimicrobiales bacterium
GGTCGGCTCAGTGAGCCTCCACCCGCAACACGCCGCCTGGCTGCTCGGACTCGAAGGCGTCGCACTCCTCCGCCACGGGGCCGGCGATGACCTGGGCGGCGGCTTCGTCGAGGCACGGCTCGCCGAGGTGCGGCGCATCGTCGAGGCCATCGACGACGAGACGCCGCTGGTCGACATCGGCGACACCTCCGTGCGCGAGGGCTACGCGATCTGGGCAGCGTCGTACGACGACGAGGACAACCCGCTCTTCAGGCCCGACGAGGCCGCCGTCCGACCACTGCTCGATGCTCTTCCCATCAGGCGCATCGCCGATGTCGCCAGTGGCACCGGCCGCCAGGCTGCCTATCTCTCGGAGCGAGGCCACGACGTGATCGCCTTCGACCTCTCGGCCGAGATGCTGGCACACGGGTCCGGTACCCGGGCCCAGGCCGATCTCCGCTCCCTACCGCTGCCCGACGACAGCGTCGACGCCGCCGTCTGCACACTCGCCCTGACCCACCTCGCCGACATCGACTCGCCGCTCACCGAGCTGGCGCGGGTCGTCCGGCAGGGCGGCACGATCGTCACGAGTGACATCCACCTGCTGTCGCTCTACTTCGGCGCTGTCGCCCGCGCCGACGGCAGGCGCATGCCAGCGACCCGCTATTTCGCGAGCGACTACGTCCGGGCCGCCGTCGCCGCCGGCCTCGAGATCGTGACGTGCCTCGAGCCGCGGTGGGGCATCGTCGAAGGAGAAGGCGGTCCTCTGGCCCAGCACTGGTGTGCGGCTGCGGCGGCCGCTGCCTATCGCGACACACCCGCCGCCATCGTGTGGTCCCTTTCGCGTCAGGTAGACCCCGAGGGTCTCACTGCGCCGACGGCATGTCGGCAATTTGCCGTGGAGATGTCCCGCCTGCGTTCCGACGCGCCATCGCCAGCACCCGTCCTCCCACGGCATCCTCCCCCAGGCGTGGCTATCATCGCGCCCTCGTTGTTTGGGGGGTGGTCGTACGGGTTCGGGCGTCTTCCTGGGCATCTTCGAGGGCCACTTCGACCCGGCGGTCGCGGCCGTCAGGGACGGCAGGGTCGTCGCCTACGCCGAGGAGGAGCGGCCCCTCCGCTACAAGCACGCCCCCGGGCTCTACCCCACCCGGGCCCTTAGCTGGTGCCTCGAGGAAGCCGGTGTGCGGCCCGACGAGGTGGAGGCGGTGGCCGTCAACTGGAACGTCCCCGCCTATACGGACGGGACGATGCGGGTCTTCTTCGAGGAGCTGCGCCAGCGCTGGCCCGTCGATCCCGCCACTGTCGCCTGGCAGGAGGCGGTGCTGCGGCGCTTCGACGCCGACAGCCTGCGCCGGCGCCACGAGCGGCACTTCCGACGGGCCTTCGGGGAGCTGGCGCTCCCACCCCTGCACCCCGTCCCTCACCACTACACCCACGCGTTTCACGCCCTCATGCAGTCGCCGTTCGAGCGGGCGGTGTGCCTCACGATCGACGGGTCGGGCGACCAGCACACGGCCGTGCTGTGGCGGAAGGAGGGCGAGGGCATCGAGCCGCTCCGGGAGATCGTCATGCCCCACTCCCTGGGCTGGGTGTACGCCGCCTTCACCGAGTACCTCGGCTTCGACGCCTACGACGGAGAGCACAAGGTGATGGGGCTGGCCGCCTACGGCCGGCCGCGGGACGACCTGCGCGCCCGGCTGGCGCGGATCGTGGGCGTGGCCGCCGACGGGGTCGAGTTCCGGGTAGATCCGAGTTTCATCCACTACGGGCCCCACACCTGTTCCGACCGCTACACCGACCGCCTGGTGGACCTACTGGGGCGGCCGCCGCGCCGGCCGGGCCAGCCCCTGACCCCCTGGCACGAAGACGTGGCCTACGCCCTCCAGGAGTGCCTGGAGGAGGCAGTCGAGCGGCTGGTCGTGTGGGCGGTGCGGGAGACCGGCATCGCCGCCGTGTGCATCGGCGGCGGGGTGGGGCTGAACGTCAAGCTGAACAGCCGGCTGTTCCAGCATCCCGAGATCGGGGACCTCTTCGCCCACCCGCTGTGCAGCGACGGCGGGGCGGCGGCCGGCGCGGCCCTGGCCGCCTGCTGGCAGGCGACGGGGGCCAGGCCCGAGCGGCTCGAGACGCTGGCACTCGGACCGGCGGAAGCGACGGAGGACATCGAGCGGGCCCTCCGGGTGGCCCACCTCGACTACGAGCGTCCGGAGGACATCTGCGATGCGGTGGCCGACGAGCTGGCCCGGGAACGGGTGGTGGGGTGGTTCCAGGGGCGGATGGAGGCCGGCCCCCGGGCCCTCGGCCAGCGGAGCATCCTGGCCGACCCCCGCCGGGTGGAGATGCGCGACAAGGTCAACGCCATCGTCAAGTTCCGGGAGTACTGGCGGCCGTTCTGCCCGTCCATGCCGGCGGAGGCCGCCGCCCGCTACTTCGAGCGCCACACCGACGCCCCCTTCATGATCCTCGCCCTGCCCGCCAACGACTGCCTGCGGCGCGATGCCCCGGCGGTGGTGCACGTGGACGGGAGCTGCCGCGTTCAGCTGGTCCACGAGCGGGTGCTGCCCCGCTACCACCGGCTGCTCACCCTGTTCGAGAAGCGCACGGGCGTGCCCGTGCTGCTCAACACGTCGTTCAACGTCAAAGGGGAACCGATCGTCTGCACCATCCAGGACGCCCTGCGGACGTTCTGGTCCACCGGGCTGGAGGTCTTGGCCGCGGGCGACTTCCTGCTCCGCAAGCCCGGGGTGCCGCCGTGAGCGTGCCCGCGATGTTGGTCCTGGCCCCGCACCCCGACGACGAGACCCTGGGGGCGGGCGGCACCATCGCCGCTCTCGCCGGGGCCGGTGGCGAGGTCACGGTGCTCACCGTCGCCGGCCACCTGCCGCCGCTCTACCCGCCGGAGGTCCACGAGCAGCGCCTGGTCGAGGCCCGGCGGGCCCACACAGTCCTGGGGGTCAAAGAGGCGGTGTTCCTCGACTACCCGGCGGTACTGCTCGGGCAGGTGCCGGTGCCGGAGCTGAACGCCAGGGTCAAGGAGGTGGTTGAGCGTGTGCGACCCGACGTGCTGCTGGTGCCGTTCCTGGATCGGCACCTCGACCACCGGCTGGTCTTCGAGGCGGCCATGGTGGCGGCCCGCCCGGTGGGTGTGGGCCGAGGGATCGGGGTGGTTGCCGCCTACGAGACCGTCTCCTCGACCCACTGGAACGCCCCCCACCTCGAGCCCACGTTCGCGCCCAACTGGTGTGTCGACATCAGCAACCACATAGACGCCAAGCTGGAGGCGCTGTCCCGCTACGAGAGCGAGCTCGACGCCTTCCCCGGTGCCCGGTCGATGGAGGCCGTGCGGGCCCTCGCCCTGTTCCGGGGAAGCCAAGCCGGGTGCGGCTTCGCCGAGGGCTTCCACGTGCTGCGGATGAGCGTTCCCCCGCACATCCTGGCCCTCGGTCCACGGTAGGGCCCCCGAAGCGTCCTGCCGTGGAGGTGGCCGGCCGAAGCGTGCACTAGGATGCCCCGCAGTCCCCGCACAAGGCGGGGGGACTAGGAAGGGCGGACAATGAGAAGGCTTCTGTTGGGAGCCGTCCTGGCAACGGCGCTCGTCGTTGCGACTGGCGGAACTGCGTTGGCGGGCGAGATAACAGGCAACGGGAAGCCCACCCCGATCGAGGGCTTCCGGGCCGGGTCCATCTGCTCGTTCTCGGGGCAGAACGACGATCCGGATGAGCCCGAGATGTTCGCGAGCGGGCGTGTCCAGTCGTTCGGCGACATCGTCCAAGAGGCGATCGACCTTGGTGACGGCAAGGGAGCGTCGTCGTTGGTGCCCACCATCAGGGAAGAAGGCCCGGGCGCCTCCTGCCGGGGGTTCGCCAGCGGCGGCTAACGGAGACCCGGGCACGTACACTCTTCGACCCCCC
>DASQUY010000027.1:0-2816 GCA_035641055.1 Acidimicrobiales bacterium
GGTGGATCCCAGAAGGCGGCGCCCTCCCCGGCGTCGGACACGAGCACCCGCCCGTCCCGCCGGTGGCGCCGGGCCTCCGAGGCGAAGTAGCGGCGCAGGCGGCGGAGCCGGGGCGTGGGGCGGTCGCCGAAGAGCCAGGTCATGACCGGGTCGTCGGCGAAGGCGCGGGCCAGCACGCGCGCCAGCGGCCGGATATCGCCGTCGCCGGCTTCGCGCGGTTCCACGGCGGGGAGCCTGCCATGCCGTCCCATCCCTGTCCGAACTTGCGGTGGTTACGGGGGCTATAGCCCCTCTAACCACCGCAAGTTGGGGTCCCAGGTCCCTACGATGGGCGCATGTCCGCCATAGTCGATCTCGGTCGGCGCGCCAAGGCGGCCAGCCGGGAGCTGGCCACCGCCTCCACCGCCGCCAAGGACGCCGCCCTGCTCGCGGCCGCCGACCTGCTCGTCGAGCGGTCCGAGGACATCGTCGCCGCCAACACCGCAGACGTCGAGCGCGAGCAGTCGGCCGGCGCCAGCCCGACCGTCGTCGACCGCCTCCGCCTCACCCCTGCCCGCGTCGAGGGCATGGCCGGCGGCCTGCGCCAGGTGGCGGGGCTGCCCGACCCGGTGGGCGAGATCACGGCCGGCTGGACCCGCCCCAACGGCCTGCGCATTCACAAAGTCCGCGTGCCGCTCGGGGTGGTGGCGATCATCTACGAGAACCGCCCCAACGTCACGAGCGACGCGTTCGGCCTGTGCCTCAAGTCCGGCAACGCCGCCTTCCTGCGGGGCTCGTCGGGGGCGATCCGCTCGAACGTCGCCATCGCCGGCGTGCTGCGCGAGGGGCTGGCCAAGGCCAGCCTCCCCGAGGACGCCCTCGTGCTTCTGGAGGACACGTCCCGGGAGGCCGCGGTCGAGTTCATGCGCCAGCGGGAGACCATCGACTGCCTGATCCCCCGGGGAGGCCCCTCCCTGATTCGTTCGATCCTCGACAACGCCACCGTGCCGTACGTGATCGACGGCGACGGCAACTGCCACGTCTACGTCGACGCGTCGGCCGACCTGACGACGGCGACCGACATCGTTGTCAACGCCAAGTGCCAGCGGCCGTCGGTGTGCAACGCCGCCGAGACCCTGCTCGTGCACGAGGCCGTCGCCGCCGACCTCCTCCCGCCGCTGGCGACCCGACTGGAAGGCGTGGAGCTGGTCGGCGACGATGCCGCGCGGCACCTGGTGGGCGCCGACCGGGTCGACACCGCCACCGAGGACGACTGGGCGCGCGAGTTCCTGGCGCTCAAGCTGGCAGTGCGGGTGGTGCCCTCGCTCGACGCCGCGGTCGAGCACATCGCCCGCTTCGGGTCGGGCCACAGCGAGGCGATCGTGACCCGTGACCTGGCGGCCGCCGACCGCTTCACCCGCGAGGTGGACGCGGCCGCGGTGCTGGTCAACGCCTCGACCCGGTTCGTGGACGGCGAGGAGTTCGGCTTCGGCGCCGAGATCGGCATCTCCACGCAGAAGCTGCACACCCGGGGCCCGATGGGTCTCCGCGAGCTCACCACCGAGAAGTACGTCGTCCGGGGCGACGGCCAGACCCGGGGCTGAGCCGGCCGTGCGAGCCGCGGTCTACGACCGCACCGGTGGACCCGAGGTCATCCGCTACACCGAGGTGCCCGACCCCGAGCTGCGGCCCGGCGGCGTGATCATCGAGGTCGAGGCGGTGGGCGTGCAGGGCGGTGACGTGCTCCACCGGCGGTCGGGCGATATCCCGTCGGTGCCGCACATCGTGGGCTACCAGGCGGCCGGGACGGTCCGCGCGGTGGGGGAGGGGGTCGACGGTCTGACCACGGGGCAGCCGGTCGTGGCCACGATGCCGGCCGGATCGCACGCCGCGCTGGTCAGCGTGCCCGCCCTGTCGGTATGGCCCCTGCCCGACAGGCTCTCGGTCCGGGAAGCGGCCGCCGTGCCCATCGAGTTCGCCACCGCCCACGACTGCCTGTTCGAGTTCGGCCACCTGGAACCGGGACAGACCGTGCTGGTCCAGGCGGGGGCGGGTGGCGTCGGGCTGGCGGCGATCCAGCTCGCCAAGGCGGCGGGCGCCACCGTGCTGGCCACGGCCTCCAGCGACGAGCGGCTCCGGCGGCTGTCCGACTACGGCCTCGATCACGCGATCAACTACGCCACGGCCGACGTCGCCGACGAGGTGATGCGGCTGACCGAGCGCCGGGGTGTCGACCTCGTGGTCGATCCGGTGGGCGGGCGCGTGCTGGAGGGCAGCATCGCCGCCCTCGCCTACCGCGGACGGATCAGTTGGGTCGGGCGAGCCGCGCGTGACGACCATGTTCCCGACGTCTGGCCCATCGCCAGGAAGAACGCCACGCTGACCGGGGTGTTCCTGGGCGCCGAGATGATGATGCGGACTGAGCGCACGCGGGCCCTCGTGGCCGACCTGCTCGAGCGCGTCGCCCGCGGCGACCTGCGCGTGGTGATCGACAGCACCTTCCCGCTGGCCGAGGCCGCCGAGGCGCACGGCTACATCGAGAGCCGCCAGGCCTTCGGACGGGTGTTGCTCATCCCCTGACCCGGTCGGGATCGGGTCAGCGCAGGAGCTCCTGGCTGGCCGCCAGCCGCCCGACGGCCGCCGGCAGCAGCACGTCGTGGGGCGGGGCGGCCGCGACTGCCCGCTCGAGGATCTCGATGTCGTAGGGATGGACCTCGGCGTAGCGCAGCAGGGACGCCGTCGAGCCGTCGCGCAGCAGCGCCGTGCGGAGCGCCACGTCGATGTGGTGGCGCCGCTCGACGACGAGGGGTGCGTCGCTGGCGGGCAGGAGTTGGCCC
>DASQUY010000028.1:0-5356 GCA_035641055.1 Acidimicrobiales bacterium
TCGAGAGCGTGTTCGGGTCACTGGAGTGCGAGGCCGGCGATTACGTGGTCGTGCCCACCGGCACCACCCATCGTTGGGTCGTCGGCGATGGCGGGGGCGGGGCGGAGCCGGTGCAGGCGTTGGTCGTCGAGCCGCGGGGCCACGTCGGGCCTCCCGCCCGCTACTTGTCGCCCACGGGCCAGTTCCTCGAGCACAGCCCCTACTGCGAGCGCGACCTGCGCATCCCCGACGCACCCCTGGCCGCGGAGGACGGCGGGCCGGTCGACGTGCTCGTGCGCCAACGCGACGGGCTGACCCGCTACCGCTACGCCCACCACCCCTTCGACGTGGTCGGATGGGACGGCTGCCTCTACCCGTACCGCCTGTCGATCCACGACTTCGAGCCGATCACCGGCCGGGTCCACCAGCCGCCCCCGGTGCATCAGACGTTCGCCGGCCCTCGCTTCGTCGTGTGCAGCTTCGTGCCCCGCAAGCTCGACTACCACCCCCGGGCCATCCCCGTGCCCTACAACCACGCCAACGTCGACAGCGACGAGGTCCTCTACTACTGCGCCGGCGACTTCACCAGCCGCAAGGGCGCCGGCATCGAGCCGGGATCCATCAGCCTGCACCCGGCCGGCTTCATCCATGGTCCCCAGCCGGGCAGCGTCGAGCGGGCGCTCGGCCAGGAGTCCACGGACGAGATGGCCGTCATGATCGACACGTTCGACCCCCTGCAGCTCGCCGACGGGGCCCGGACCTGCGAGGACCCCGACTACGCCTGGTCCTGGGCCCAGAACCCGGCATAAACGCATTCTGGTTGTAGCTATGCGGTTATATGCCGCACAGCTACAACCAGTTCGCGTTTTCAGCCCCGGAGCGTGGCGGGGTAGGCGGACTCGACCGCCTCGATGCAGCGCCGGCGCAACTCGGCCACCTCGGCGTCGGTGAGGGTGTGATCGGGGGCGTCGAGGCGCAGCGACCAGGCCAGGCTGCGCCGCCCCTCGGCGATGCCGGCGCCGCGGTACACGTCGAACAGCCGCAGCGCCGCCAGGCGCTCGCCCGCTGCATCCCGCAGCGTTGCCTCGACGGCGGTCGCCGGAACCCCGTCCTCGATCTCGAAGGCCAGGTCGATGTCGCTCGACGGGTAGGCGCTGACCGGCCGGTAGATCCGCTCGAGGCTCGGTAGCCGGGCCAACGCGTCGAGGTCGACCTCGAGCCACCCGACCCGCTCGTCGATCCCGTGGTCCCCGAGCACGTTCGGGTCGACTTCGCCCACTGCCCCCACCTCGCTTCCCCCGGGCCCCACCAGCCGGGCCGAGCGGGTGGGGTGGAGGCCGGGCACGGCGCCGTTGATGATGTCGACGCTCGCGACGTCCAGCACCTCCGCCACGGCGCGCCACTCCCGCACGGCGTCGGCGGCGTCGCGGCCGCCGAGCGCCACGCCCAGCGCCTCCCGCTCGTCGGGGAGGACGTTGGCGTCGCCGTTCGTCGCCTCGGAGGGCCGGCGGACGACCTGCCCGATCTCCCACAGGCCCACGCCGGTGTTGCGGCGCGCGGTGTTGGTCGCCAGTGCCTTGACCAGGCCCGGTAGCAGCGACGTCCGCAGGATCGACTCCTCGGCGACCAGCGGGTTGGCGATCTCGATGCCGTTGGCCGGCAGGCCGAAGCGCTCGAGGTCGCCCGGCGCCAAGAACGGCATCGGCATCGCCTCCGACAGCCCCCGCCCCACCAGGAGCGACCGCAACCGTCGGCGCTGCTGCTGGCGGCCGGTCAAGCGCCCGATGTGCACCGTGGGGGGGACGGTGCGACCGATGCGCTCGTAGCCGTACATCCGGGCCGCCTCCTCGACCACGTCGATCTCCGTGGAGGAGTCGTAGCGCCACGAGGGGATCGTCACATCCAAGTCATCGCCGGCGGGGGTCGGGGTGAAACCGATCGGCGCCAACAGATCGGCGATCCAGTCACGGTCCAGCTCGGTGCCGAGCAGGCGGTTGAGGCGCGAGGTCCGCACGCGAACCGGTCGACGCTCCGGCAGCTCGCCGCGCTCATCGGCGATGCCGGCCTCGAGGCGGGCCCCGGCTGACGCCAGCAGCTCAGCGAACCGAGCATGGGCCAGCTCGATCACCTCGGGGTCGGTGCCCTTCTCGAACCGGGCCGACGCCTCGGATCGCAGGCGCAGCCGGCGCGATGTCCGGGCGACCGCGATCGGTAGGAACCAGGCCATCTCCAGGAGCACGTCGGTGGTGGAGGCGTCGATCTCGGTGTCGGCGCCGCCCATCACCCCGGCGATGCCCACGGGCGCATCCTTGGCGTCGCAGACGAGCAGGTCGTCCTCGCTCAGCTGGCGCTCGATCTCGTCGAGGGTCACGATCGTCTCGCCCGGCCGTGCCCGGCGGACGCGGAAGCCCGGGCCGGCGACTTTGGCCAGGTCGTAGGGGTGGTTGGGCTGGCCCAGCTCGAGCATGACGTAGTTGGACACGTCCACGAGCGAGTTGATGGGCCGCATCCCCAGCAGCGTGAGCCGGCGGCTGATGAGCGGATCGGACTCGCCCACCGTCACGCCCCGCAGGACCCGCGCCGTGAACCGCCCGCACAGGTCGGGGTCGAGGATCTCGACGCTCACGTCACCCAGGCGCTCGGCCGGCAGCTCCTCGACAGCGGGCTCCGGCAGCGTGAACGGCAGCCCGAGGCGTGCTGCCAGGTCGCGGGCCACGCCGGCCACCGACATGGCGTCGGGCCGGTTCGGGTTGACCTCCAGGTCGTAGAGCACGTCGCGCTCGATTCCCAGCGCCTCGGTCAGGGGCGCCCCGGTGGTCAAGCCCGGCGGGAGGATGAGGATGCCGCGGTGATCGTCCCCCAGGCCAAGCTCGCGGGGCGAGCACAGCATGCCGTTGGACCACTCGCCCCGCATCTTCTGGCGTCCGATCTCCAGGCCGTCCGGCATGACCGTGCCCACGGTGGCGAGGGGTACCAGGTCGCCAGGGCCCATGTTGAACGCCCCGCACACGATCTGCAGCGCCTCGCCGCCGCCAGCGTCGACGTCGACGAGGTGAACCCTGTCGGCGTCGGGGTGCGGCCGCGTGGCGAGCACGCGGGCCACGACGATGCCGTCCAGGCCCTCACCCAAGCGGTCGAGCTGCTCGACGGGCATGCCGAGGTCGCTCAACTGCTCACCGAGGGCGACGGGATCGCCGTCGATCGGCGCGAAGTCTCGGAGCCAGGAAAGCAGGACCTTCATCGCTCAGAACTGCGACAGGAAGCGGATGTCGTTGGTGAACAGGTCACGCAGGTCGGCGACCCCGTAGCGCGCCGCGGCCAGGCGATCGACCCCGAACCCGAAGGCGAAGCCCTGCCACTCCTCGGGGTCGACGCCGCAGTTGCGCAGCACGTTGGGGTGCACCATGCCGCTCCCGCCCAGCTCGAGCCAGGTGCCGTCGGGGCGCCGGATGTCCAGCTCGGCCGAGGGCTCGGTGAACGGGAAGTACGACGGCCGCAGCCGGGAGGCGAAGTCGCCGCCGAAGTAGGCCTTGGTGAAGGCATCGATCGTGCCGGCCAGGTCTGCGAACGTGATGTCGCGGTCGACGACCAGAGCTTCGAGCTGGTGGAAGACCGGCATGTGGGTGGCGTCGGGTGTATCCGTCCGGAAGCACCGCCCGGGCACCACGCAGTAGTAGGGCGGCGGGCCAGCCGTCATCACCCGGATCTGCACCGGCGACGTGTGGGTGCGCAGGAGTGTCGAGCCGGGAGGGCCGTACTCCACGTAGAACGTGTCGTACATGTCCCGGGCGGGATGGTGCTCGGGAAAATTGAGCGCCCCGAAGTTGTGCCAGTCGCTCTCCACCTCGGGCCCCTCGGCCACCGTGTAGCCCATACCGACGAACACGTCCTCGAGCTCCTGGATCGCCTGGGTCACGAGGTGGAGGTGACCGGCCCGGGGGTGGACGTCGGGCAGCACCTCCGTGAGGTCCATGCGCTCGGCGAGCAGCCGCTCGGCGCGCTGGGCCCCTTCGAGCACCGTCCGTCGCTCGGTGAGGAGCGCCTCGATCGCTTGGCGGGCGGCGTTGAGCTCCTTGCCGACCGTTCGGCGCTCGTCGGGATCGAGCCCGCCGAGCCGCTGGCGGATCAGACCCAGCGGCGAGCGCCGGCCGAGCACCTCGGTCTCGACGCCCCGCAGCTCGTCGAGGGTTGCCGCGGCCTCCACGCGGACGCGGGCGTCGTCCTCGAGGCGGCGGATCTCGCGGCTGAGGTCGCCGCCGTTCGGTGGACCGGAGGAAGGCGCGTCGCTGGTCATGAGTTGGAGCACCCTGCCGCTTCCGGCGGCGTCCCGTCCAGTCGATTCCGGCGCTGGCGGAGAGCCTCGAAGCACAGGATCGTGCCCGCCATCGCCACGTTGAGCGACTGGGTCCGCCCCGGCATCGGGATCGTGAGCGTCCGCTCCACCTGCTCGGCGACCGCCTCCGGCAACCCGTGTGCCTCGCTGCCCAGCACGAACGCCACGGAGCCAGCGAGGTCGGCCTCGTCGTAGGCCTGCGCCCCGTGGGGCAGCGTCGCCACGGTCGTGAGCCCGGCAGCACCCAGCGCCCGCAGTGCCTCGCCGGCGGACGCCGACCGGGTGACGGCGAGCCGGAACACCGAGCCGGCGGACGCGCGCACGCACTTGGGTGCATAGGGATCCACCGATCCGTCGCAGAACAGCACAGCGCCGCCCCCCGCCGCCTCGGCCGAGCGCAGCAGGGCGCCGGCGTTGCCGGGATCGCCCACTGCCACGAGCACGAGCGCCAGCGGGCCGGCGGCCGCCGCGGCCTCATCGGGAGAGACCGTACCGAGGCGGGCGATGGCCGCCACCGGCTGCGGGTTCACGGCGTCACAGACCCGGGCGAGCACCCCCACGGCCACGCGACGCACGATCGCCCCTGCCGCCTCGGCGCGGGCGATCAGGCCGTCCGGGCAGCCGGGCTCGACCACCACCTCCTCCAGCACGACGCCGGCGTCGAGGGCGTCGCTGACCAGGGTGGGGCCGTCGATCACGAAACTGCCCTCGTCCGAGCGCGCCCGGCGTCGCCGTGCGAGGCGCCGCAGGCGCTTGATGGTCGGGTGACGGGCCGAGACCGGATCGGCCACGGAGTCGACGGCGGTCAGGCCGAGGCGGCAGCCTTCGTGCTGTCCTCGAGCGCTTTGGCCGCGGTCTGGGTCAGCGACGTGAAGGCGGCAGGGTCGGTGACCGCCAGGTCGGCCAGCATCTTGCGGTCGACCTCGATGTCGGCCAGCCGCAGGCCCGCCACGAAGCGGCTGTAGCTGGTGCGGTTCTGCCGGCAGGCCGCGTTGATGCGCTGGATCCACAGCCGTCGGAAGTCCCCCTTGCGGGCACGGCGAT